>CP021372.1:0-260000 GCA_002600635.1 Rhizobium sp. ACO-34A
CGGGGGGTGATTTCACTTGGGCTTTGCTGAGAGAATCTGAGAAGAGACATTGCCATCGAAAGCGCCAGAATGACCCACCATAGCTGTGGTCAGCTGACCACAGCTATAACACTTTGAGAAATATAGCCTTTTTACGTGTACTGATTTTTGTGGTCAGCATCTGTTATTAATGTCGTCGCAACCGCGAAATCTGAGTTAGCGTAGCCCAATTATCCGGAGATATGCTCACGACTATAAGGCATCGGACTCCCGAGCTGGTTCCCGACCTTAACGAAACAGCCGGCAAGGCCTACAGTGCGGGCAGCTGCCTATTCAGATCGGGCGAGCCGATCAAGCCCAATGTTAATCGACATTACTGATGCAGTCGGAATGTTAGGGGAGGTTCTGACCGGATGAGTTGATGAACTCGGCAAAGCTTCTGGCGACCTCTTTCCGATCGTACAGTAGCAATGGTGTCGCCGGGGTGGGGGAAACTTGGACGCACAATCGGTGAGCGTCTTAAATCATACGGCGCCTGGGTCAAGGAGTTATGATGTCACTTGCTGAAGGCAGCATTGGACGCCAGCTTGCACACGGCCTTAGCATCAGCGCTCGCGAAATGCCTTCAGGAAATAGTCGGCGATTGGCCTGACCAGATATTCCATGGGTGACCGTTCGGAGGTCTGGATAAAGGTTTCGACAGGCATTCCGGGAATGACTTGGTTCTGGCCGAGTTTGCGGAATTCTGCCGGATCGGGTTTGATTTCCGCCTTGTAATAGGTCGCGCCGGTTCGCTGGTCCGTCAGAATGTCTGCGGCGACCTTGCTGACATGCCCGAAGATTTCGGGCGTCGAGCGCTTGTCGAAATTCACAAACCGCAGGTGGGCTTTCTGCCCCGGGAAGACCTGGTCGATCTGGGCCGGGGGTATCTGGGTGGTGATCACCAGATCGCTGTTTTGCGGGATGATGTAGAGCAGGGGGTCCGCGGGCCGGATGACGGATCTCAGCGTGTGGACCTGCAGATCCAGCACGATCCCGGAAAGCGGCGCGGTAATTTCCATGCGGCTCAGGGTTTCACGCTTCGAGTTGCGCTTCTCGCGAAGCTCAGCGATCTTCGCTTCGATCTCGCGAAGTTCTGTCGTGGCCTGCTCGCGTACCTGCGAGTGGACGTTGAGGATGGCCAGTTCCATTTCCGCCATCTTGCCGGCATTCTCGGCGATGGAGGACTGCGTCTGGCTGATGGCGCCACGGGTTTCGGCTTCATCACTTTGAAGTTCCAACACCCGGCTGGAAATCGTCAGCCCCTTTTCACGCAGTCTGCTCTGGGTCGCCAGTTCCTCGATGGTCAGCTTCAACTGGGTGTCGAGCGCGTTGATCCGGCTCGCCAGTCCCTCGTTCTGTTTGGAAATCTGGGACTTGCGCTCGTTGAGCTGACCGATCTGCTTTTCGCGGGTTTCCGCTCTCACCTGCAGCAGGCGGATTTGTCCGGCCCTGATTTCTTCCACGTCTGCCCTCGTCTTCGCCGTTTCCAGGAATTCGGGGTCGAAAACGATCTCGGTCTTTTCGTCCTGTTCCGCTTTCAGGCGCGCTGCCGTGCCAAGCAGGCTGAACAACTGGCCTTCGATGACTGCCAGTTCCGAGCGGTCGAAAGTATCGTCGAGGCGCATGAGAACGTCGCCGGCTTGGACGGTACTGCCTTCCTTGACGAGAATTTCTCCGACCACTCCGCCCGTCAGATGCTGAACCACCTGCCGATTGCTGGCGACCTCGATGACGCCGGAGGCAACTACCGCGCCGTTGACCTGCGTCAGGGCGGCCCATGCTCCGACCCCGCCGAGCAGGACGAAAATCGTGGAGTAACCAATGAGGGCGTGGCCCCCGCTGCTCCATTTGTTGTTCTTCGGTTTCCCGTTCATTTTCCGCCTCCCACGACCTGGGTATGGTTGCGCAGATGCGCCCGCAGCACTTCGTCGCGCGGGCCGAAGGCGGCGCGCTGGCCGTTTTCCAGAATAAGGATCAGGTCGCATTCCTCGATCGCGGCCGGGCGATGCGCCATGATGATCACCGATTTTTCATCGGCTTTCAGGCCGCGGATGGCCATGTTGAGAGCCATGGATCCATCGGCGTCGAGATTGGAGTTCGGCTCATCCAGAACGACCAGAACCGGATCGCCATAGAGTGCGCGGGCGAGCGCAATCCGTTGCTTCTGACCACCCGAGAGCTTGCTGCCGACGGACGGAAGGCGCGTGTCGTAACCGTCGGGCAGGCGGAGGATGAGATCATGGGCACCGGCCTTCTTGGCGGCTTCCACGACCTTGGCCGGGTCCGGCCTCGTCTCCATGCGGGCAATGTTTTCGGCAATCGTGCCTTCGAACAGGACGACATCCTGCGGCAGGTATCCGACATGTTCGCCAAGGCCGTCGCTGCCATATTGCTCGAGCGACGCACCATCCAGACGGACCTTGCCGCCTGCGGGGACCCAGATGCCGGTCAGGAGCCGGGCGAGCGTCGATTTCCCCGATGCGCTCTGCCCGATGACGCCCAGTGCATGCCCTGGCTGCAGGGAGAAACTCAGGAGGCGGAGGGTCGCGACCTTTTCACCCGGAGGGGTGACGGTAACCTGCTCGACATCGAGAATGGCGCGCGGTTTCGGCAGCGTCGTGCGAATTTCCTCGGCAGGCATGCGCGCCAGAAGCTCGGAAAGTTGCCGCCAGCCTTTGACGGCGCGTTGCAGGAGCGCCCAATGGCCGATGGCGCCTTCGATGGGTGCAAGCGCCCGGCCAATGATGATGGAACTCGCAAGCATGGCACCAGAGGTGATCTCGTTGCTGAGAACCAGCCACGCGCCGAGCGCGAGGATGCCCGACTGGAAGAACGTCCGGAAGGTCTTGGAAGCGACCGAATAGAAGCCGTTCTTGTCAGAATAACCGATATTGGCGTCGAGCGCCCGCATGCGCAGGTTCTCCCATCGGTCAGCGACGGCTCCGCGCATGCCTAGGGCGCGCACCGTTTCGTTTTCCTTCTGGAGTGTCTGGGTCATCTCCTCGCTCATCCGCCCGGCGACCATGGCCCTGTCCTGCTGGTCCTTGGTGCCGTTCTGGTTAAGCCAGGTCAGCGCCACCAGCACGAGGCCGCCAGCGAGGCCGAGCACGCCCATCCATGGGTGGAAGGAGAAGATCACCAGCACGAAGAGTGGTGTCCAGGGAATGTCGAAGAATGTGAAGACCGCCGGCGATGACAGCATTTTCTGTATCGCATCGAGGTCGCGCATGCCGCTCGCCCCGGAGACCCCGCGGGCTTCCAGCGTGTTGCGATCGAGAACCGCGTTGAACACGCGCTTGTCGAACGTCGCCTGGAAACGGGCGCCGATGCGAGCCGCAACGCGGGCGCGGACATGATCGAGAACACCCATGACGAAGTAGAGGCCGGCAATCAGCCCGGTCAGTGCGACCAGTGTCGCCTCGGATCGGGAAGAGAGCACCCGGTCGTAGACCTGCATCATGTAGAGCGGCCCGGTAAAGACGAGCAGGTTTGCGAAAAAGCTGAAGATACCGATGGCGATGAAGCCCGCGGCGCTTTTTCGCAAGGCCTTCCTGAGTTCGCTGACGCCGGGTGTGGAACGCATGATGAAAATCTCACAAATTTGATGATCTGAAGCGCGTCATGCACTTCAGGCGGTCTGCATCGAGGAGCCGAACATTTCGATCGCACAGGTGATGAAGTCGGCGATCATCGGCTGGCGCCGCCGCTCTTCCAGACAGATGAGGTGTTCCTTGAGCATGATCGCCGCATCGCGGATCGGCAGATAATGCAGCCGGCTGTCGTAACCGAACTCGGTATCGACGATCACGCCCACACCAAAGCCGTTCGCGACGGCTTCGCGCACGCCTTCCCGGCTGGTCACCTCGAGAACAGGACCGAGACGGATGTTATGCTCCGCCAGGTTCTCCTCGAAGACAGCCCTGGTGCGCGATCCCTGTTCCCGCAGAACGAAGGGGCAGTTCATCAGGTCGGCCATGTCGATATGTTGACGTTCCGCCCAGGGATGGGTCTTGGGAACGAAGGCTCCGATCCGCAGATTGATGAGCGGCCTGACATAGAGGCGTTCGTCGCGCAAGGGATTGGCGCTGATCCCGACATCCGCCTGCTGTTGCACGAGATGTTCGACCACGCGGTCGGAGTTCTGGATGACGAGCTGGAAATTCAGCTCCGGCCGCCGTTCGCGCAGTCTCGCCAGGATAGGCAGCGCGTGGGTGACGCCGTCGGCACAGACGCGCAACCGTCCGGCGCCGCTGCGTTGTGATTTCAGAAGATTGGTTGCCTGTCCAAGCGCGGCAAACAGGCGCGAGGTGATGTTATAGAGCGCGCGGCCGTCGGGCGTCAGAATAACGCCACGAGGAGTGCGTTCGAACAGCGAAAGGCCCGAGGAAGCCTCGAGTTGACGCACCTGTGCGGACAGCGTCGACTGGCTGATCGATATCTCCCTTGCCGCCTGCGAGTATCCGCCTGCCATGGCGACATAATGGAAAGCGCGCAGCTGTGTAACGGACAATGGAACTCTTCTCTTTTACTTCACGGCAGAGGGTTTCCCCCCAAAAATGATGGGCGATCTATAGGCGTTGTATTTTTCATGTTTGTGACGCTTGGAACGGGGCGGGCGATTGAAATTCTCAATACCCGGCGTTGGCATTTTCAATAGTTAAGAAAAGGTATTTTTCACACGTTTGTCACGCAGCCTACCTAGTTCGTCAGTCCGGAAAGCGAGGGAAATTACGTGGCCTTGAGGCGCGCAATATTCCCTCTCCCAAGCTTTTTTGGTTCTTGCGAAGAGGAATCCCCATGACTGCGATCACGAACAAGATTCTTGATTACATTGCGAAAAAAGGCTCGGAAGACCGGGTTATCGATCTCAGCACCATCTTTTCCGGTACTGGGCTGACCTATACGGTTTCGAGCAGCGACCCGAGCATTGCCGATGTCTCGATTGAGGACGGTCAGCTCACGATCGACTATACCGATACCCTCGGTTACACCGATCTCAAGATCACCGCGACGGACAGCAACGGCCAGAGCGTGACCGACAATGTGCGTGTCCGCGTTGCCGGCGAAAACTCCTATACGATTGCAGTTCTGCCCGACACGCAGGACTATTCCTACACGACGGGCGCACCGACGCTGGCGAAGATGACCCAGTGGCTGGTCGACAACAAGGATAGCCTCAGCATCCAGTTCGTCACCCATGTGGGCGACGTTACCGCCAACGCCACGGACCAGCAGTGGCAGAACGTCACGCAGGCCCTGTCCATCCTGGATGGCAAGATCCCTTACTCGCTGACGGCAGGTAACCACGACCAGGGCTCCGGCGGTTCAGCCGGCTCGCACACCACGACCGGCATGGACAACTACTATTCGCCGGAACATCAGGCCGAGATCAGCGACACCTTCGGTGGCGTCTACGACATGGAGCCTGACCGCGCCGCCAACAACTACCACACCTTCACTGCTCCCGATGGCACGAAGTGGCTGGTGCTGAGCATTGAATTCGGTCCTTCGGACGACGTTCTCCGCTGGGGCAAGGAAGTGATCGAGGCTCACCTCGATCATCGCGTCATGCTGACGACCCATGCCTACATGAACTGGGGCGGCCGTCACGACTCGACCGGCAGCCCGCTTTACGGCGAAGGCGCCGGCTACGACTATGGCCTGGGCAAGCTGCCTGAGGGCGCCAATGATGGCGAAACCATCTATCGGGAACTGGTACAGCCCTATTCCAACGTGACCTTTACCTTCTCGGGCCACATCTTCGGTGACGGCGCGGAGACGCTCGTTTCCTACGACGAGTTCGGCAACCCGGTCTACCAGATGCTGGTGAACTACCAGAACGGCGTGGCCAACGAAATCCAGGACGGTAACGGCGGCTCGGGCGCGATCCGCCTGCTGACGATCGATCCGGACAACGGTCAGGTCTATACGTCGACCTACTTCGCGCTTCAGGACAAGTACCTGACCAACGACCGTGGCGAAGATCTGGACCGCGACACGCTGAGCGGCCCCTACCGCGGTCAGGAAGAAACGCTGCAGGTCGATACCTCGGCTCCGGAACTGCATGCGATCGCGAAGGCCGGCAACGACCTTTACGTGACGGTTGAAGGCAACGGCGGCGGAGCTGTCACGCTGGAAGGCAAGGCAGTCAATCCGGGCAACGATGAAGGCCTGACCTATGTCTGGACGGATGCGGACGGCAACGTCGTTGCCACCGGCGCCACCCCGTCGATCGATCTCTCCGCGGGCCGTCACCACCTGACGCTTACGGTCACCGATTCCACCGGTGCGAAGTCCAGCGACGACGTCATGATCATCGTGCGCAACGACGAGACGCTGCTGGTCGATAATTTCAACGACGGCAATGCCGATGGCTGGACGACCGGCAACAACAGCGGCGCGGTCAGCATCGCGCATGGTTCGACGACGGATTTCGGCATTGCGCCGTTCCCGGGTGCAACGGTTCCGACCGATCCGACGACGCCAGAGGAGCCGGAAGAGCCGACGACCCCCACGGATCCGGCAGATGCAATGGATGCGGTTCTCGTTCCGGCGACGACCGGTAAGGAAGGTCTGCTGCTGAAAGCCGGCTTCGGCGATGCAGAGGGTGCGTTGACGAAATCCTACAGCCTTGCCTTCGACATGATGATCCCGTCCGGCACGGCGAAGAGCTATATCTCCCTGATCCAGAGCGGCATTGAAAACACCACCGACGCCGACATGTTCTTCAAGGTTTCGGGCAATTCCGCTTCGCTTGGAACGATGAGCGTCTATCAGGGCAATATCTCGCTCGACCAGTGGCACCGCATCATTCTGACCTATGAGGTCAAGGATGGTAACGTCACGATCGTCAAGTATGTCGATGGCGTCGAAATCGGCCGCCAATCCCGCGTTGCCGACGATCGCTATGCGCTCGATACGGATAATGGCATCCTGCTGTTTGCCGATGAAGACGGCGAAACCGCTCCGGTTGTCGTGTCTGCCGTAACGGTTACCGACAAGGTCCTGACGGCTGACGACGTCGCATCGCTCGGTGGCGTCTCCAAGGGCGGGATTGCTCTGCCCGAGGGCACGACCGGCACGCAGATCGTTGCCGATGAGACCGGCTTCACTACCGTTGACGGCGAAGGCAGCCTTGCACCGCACGGCGGCGTTACCGTGACGCCGACAACCGATGTTAAGGTCGGCGTTCCGGTTGACGGCACCGAGACTGGCGGCGGTACGACAACTCCGCCGGAAACCCAGCCTTCGGAAGGCGACGCAGCCAACGTCACCAAGATCGGCGCTCTGACCCCTACCCAGATGTTCAAGGTGGAAGTGAGCCAGCCCGTGCCGGAAGGCACGATCGTGAAGGAATACACGCTGGTTTACGACCTTCTCATCCCCGGTGGCCCCGGCTCATGGCTGTCGCTGTTCCAGTCCGACACCAAGAACCAGTCCGATGGCGAGCTCTTCGTCAACGGTAACGGCGGAATTGGTATTGCCGGCGATTACGAAGGCAATGTCACCTACAATGCATGGCATCGCATTGCCTTCACCATCCAGCGCCAGGGCGAGAATGTCCTGATCTCGAAGTATATCGATGGCAATCTGGTTGGAACGACGACACAGTCTTCTGGCAACGCCGACCGCTACGATATCGACCTGTCCAAGGGCCTTCTGCTGTTCTCGGACGAAGATGGCGAAACTCGCGACGTCTACGTCTCCAGCGTTCTGTTCACCGACAAGGTGATGACCGGCACGGAAATCGCCGATCTCGGTGGTGTGAAGGCAGGCGGCATCGTGGATACGGCGCCTTCCGAGATCAGCTTCCAGCTCGATTTCTCCGGTGAGAACGTCACGGACGACTTCGGCAACGTGAAGACGTCTGCCGGCGCAACGGCAAGCCAGACCGGCAACTACATGGTCAAGGGCAGCTATGCCCAGCGGGTCGATGGCGTCGAAGTCGAAGCCGATCCCGAAGGCCGCGTCTATGAAGGCTCGAATTCCGGTGAAAACATCCTGGTCTGGTCGGGTGAGGGGTCCCAGAATTGGCAGAACTACCGCTACGAAGTGACGATCAAGTCCACGGACCAGGACACGATCGGCACCGTCTTCTATTACAAGGATGCGGGCAACTTTTATCGCGTGACCTTCAACTCGGCGAACAACACCCGTGAACTGGTGCGCGTCAAGGATGGTGTTGCAACGGTTCTCGCAACCACCAATGCCGGCAGCCCGTGGGCACGTGACGCCGGCCTGGAAATCGCCGTCAAGGATGGCGAGATCCGCGTCTATCTCGATGGACAGTCGGTGTTCGGCACGGTCGTCGACAGCAACCCGCTTTCCGGCGGCTCCATCGGTTTCTACTCCGCCAACCAGAAGTCCTCGCAGTTCGATGATGTCTTCGTCGGTGCGCTCGACCTCAAGGCCCATGCCGGCCGCGATGTCGAGGTTCTGGACCGGGATCACGACGGTCAGGTCACGGTTCATCTGAACGCCGGTGACAGCTATGGGCAGAACGACATCGTGTCCTGGCGCTGGCTTGACAGCAACGGCAACGAACTTGCCACCGGAGCAACGGCCGATGTTACCCTTTCGGCTTCCGGCGATCAGGTCGTGACGCTCGAAATCACCGATAGCACCGGCAAGGTTTCCCGCGATACGGTGACCGTCGATGCCGTTTCCAGGGAACGCATCCTCTTCAGCGACGACTTCTCGGATGCGAATTTCGCCAGCCGCTGGACCATCGTCGATGAAGGTGAAAAGAACGGTGTCGGCGAGGGTGGAAAGTACGGGGACTGGAAGGTCGTCGATGGCAAGCTGGTTCAGCTTTCCGATGTCAGCAGCAAGGAGCTGAAGTGGACTTCCGCTGATGCAAGCGATGACTGGCAGAAGGGCTGGTCGCCGCTTGGCGATGGCACGAACGTGCTGCGCAAGGGAACCTATGCACTGATTTCCGATGAAGGGGCCAAGGAATGGACCAACTACGCCGTGGAAACCACGGTGAAGACCCCCGACAACGGCGCTGTCGGCATTCTCGTCCACTATCAGGATGCCAAGAACTACTACAAGATCGAGCTTGATGCCCAGAACGGCACGAGCCTGTTCCAGCTGATCGAGGTGAAGGACGGGGTCGAAAAGTATCTCACCCAGATCCCGGCCCGCTACACCAGCAACAAGGAATTCCAGTTCCGCGTCGAGGTGAAGGACGGCAAGATCCAGACGTGGATCGACGGCAACCAGATCTTCTCCTACGCCATCGAAAGCCATGCGGTTCAGAAGGGCACTGTCGGTCTATTCTCCTGGGGCAATGCCGGTCTGTCATTCGACAACGTGACCGTCGTCAGCCTGGACAACGCTCCTTCAGAGCCGAATACCGCGCCGGTTGCAGGTGACGACGAAGGCTTCCGTACCGGTTTCGGTACCGCTCTTCTGATCGCCGCTGCGGCCCTGCTGGCAAACGACACTGATGCCAATGCCGATGCACTCGTCATCAGCTCGGTCGAAGCCATCACCGGCGGTACCGTTGAACTCGATAGCAACGGCAACATCGTCTTCAAGCCAGCTCCGGGTTTCCACGGTGTCGCGCAGTTCAGCTACACCGTCGCGGACGGCAAGGGTGGAACCGATGTCGCAACCGTCAGCATCGTCGTCGATGCCGACAAGGCTCCGGCTAAAGCCATCGAAGGCACTCCGGGCGCGGATGTGCTAAAGGGCACCGATGGTGACGACAGTATCTTCGGTCGCGGTGGCAACGACAAGCTCTACGGCAAAGCCGGCGATGACCTGATCTATGGTGGCGATGGCGATGACCACCTCGATGGTGGAGCTGGTAACGACGAACTCCATGGTGGCGCCGGTAACGATCTGCTGTACGGCGGCGCCGGCAACGACTACCTCGATGGTGGAGACGGCAATGACCGCCTCGATGGTGGCGCCGGTAATGACGAGCTTCATGGCGGAGCCGGTAGCGATACCCTCTATGGTGGAGCCGGCAACGACAAGCTCTATGGCGGTGATGGCAACGACACCTTGCAGGCTGGCGATGGCGATGATCTGCTGATGGGTGACGACGGCGACGACCTGCTGATGGGGGAGGCCGGCAACGACAAGCTCTATGGTGGCGTCGGTAACGACAGGCTCTATGGCGGTGACGGCGATGACCTGCTGATGGGCGATGAAGGCAACGACATCCTCAACGGCGGAGCCGGCAACGACAAACTCTACGGTGGCACCGGTGATGACCGGCTCTATGGTGGGGAAGGCGATGATCTTCTGATGGGTGATGAAGGCAATGACCATCTCGATGGTGGCGCCGGTAACGACAAGCTCTTTGGTGGCGCCGGTGACGACGCCCTGTATGGCGGTGCCGGCCATGACCTGCTGATGGGTGACGAGGGCAATGACTACCTCGAGGGCGGAGCGGGTAACGATGAGCTCTATGGCGGTGCAGGCCATGACAGGCTTTATGGCGGCGCCGGCAACGACAAGCTCTATGGCGGTGATGGCAACGACACCCTGCAGGCTGGCGACGGTGACGACCTGCTGATGGGCGAGGCCGGCAACGACAAGCTCCATGGTGGAGCCGGCGATGACAGGCTCTATGGCGGTGACGGCGACGATCTGCTGGTGGGCGATGAAGGCAATGACACCCTCATTGGCGGTGCCGGTAACGACAAGCTCTTTGGTGGAGCCGGTATCGATCGTCTCTATGGCGGAGCTGGCCAGGACGTCTTCATCTTCAAGTCGATCAGCGACATGTCCACCGACAAGTCGGAGACCGACACCATCTTCGACTTCTCGCGAGCCGAAGGCGATCTCATAGACTTCACCGCCATCGACTTCAACACGGGAGCGGCCGGCAATCAGGGCTTCAGCTTCATCGGTGCGGAGGGCTTTTCCAACAAGGCCGGTGAACTGCGGTACGAAAGCACAAGGTCGGACAGCTATGTCTACGGCGATGTCGATGGCGACGGAAACGCGGACTTCGTACTGCACCTTCGCGGTGTGCTTGATCTGAGCAAGGACGACTTCCTGCTCTAATCCTCGATGCCAGAGCCCCCCGGCATCTTCGTGGTGCCGGGGGGCTCAATTGCATATCTCACTTGTTTAATGGCGCGTATCCTGCCGGGTACAATTGCATTGAGATCTTTTCACAAAGCAGGCCCGTATCGTGCTCAACGAGGCCGCAGCGGTTGATGTCGGGGGCTTTTGTTCCTGGAGGGTCTGCCAATTTCCTCTGAATTTGCAAACGTGACGGCCGTGTGCTCGTGATCATGCCAATATGAATTTTCTGCGGTTTCCGACAGAAAACCCCAAGGAGTTACGGCCAAGCCGTTTGCTGGCAAGCTTTGGGTTTGAGCTAATTTGGTGGGCGCCGAAAATCTTATGGGCTTTTTCCGTTTAGATGAATTGCTTTTGGACGACGCACTGCGGACCTAAACAGGAACCTCTGACAAGTCTGTGCGCGGTCAACTGGCAGGTGGGCGTTTTCATTTTCCCGACCAGAGTGGCAAGCCGATCGACAACCAGCGTAGAAATATCCAGCGCTGTACGACTTCTGATTAGCTGTCGTACAGCGCTTCAGCTTATCCCTTTGCACGCTCGCGGTCATTCTGCTCGACGAGAGAGGCCGTTTTACCGCTGTTTCGGGTTTCTTTTTATATAAAGAAACAAATGATGGATAATGCAACATTATCAATCATTATATAATATATACATGCGGTGCGGTTTTATCATATATATAAATTGTAACCGCTCTTCTTCTCGAAGGAGATTTCCGTGTTTGCGGCACCTCGTTCATCAAAGAGCTGCATGGGCAGATATCCGCTCGCCATCACGCCGTCGGAGAAACCACGCTTTATCAGTGACTTGAGTTATCCGAATGCAGCTCCGAGCGCTTCGGGTACAGCTTGAGATCGGGGGCTGCATAGGCTATTGGCCGTTCAGCACGATCAGCGAACAACAAAGGCGAAAACTCCCGCATGGCTCCCGATTTCCTCGTCACGCATTCTGGCGGCTTTCATGCCGATGAAGTGTTGTCCAGCGTCGTCCTCACACAGCTTTTTCCGCAGGCCAAGCTGGTGCGAAGCAGGGCGCCGGACTGGATCAAGGCAGGTTCCGACAGGATCGTCTATGACGTCGGCGGCTCTTATGATGCCGATACTCGGATTTTCGATCATCACCAGCGCGGGGCACCGCTGCGCGACGACGGCCAACCATTCAGTTCGTTCGGTCTGATCTGGAAGCATTTCGGCCGGGATTATCTGGCCGCTCTCTCCGTGCCCGATGGCTTCATCGAAACCGTGCACGCCTCGTTCGATGCAAGCTTCGTGCTGCCGGTCGATCTGGTGGACAATGGTGCGCTGAGTCCCGACAGTGCCGGTGCGCTGGCCGGCCTGACGCTGCCGACACTCATTGAAACCCTGAAGCCGCCATTCGACGAGCGGGATACCGAAGCGACCGAACGCGCTTTTCATGCCGCAATCGCAATCGCCCGCAGTTTCATCGAGGCAAAGATCAGCGGGCTGAATGCCAAGCTTCGCGCCGAGGCACTGGTGTTGAGCGCCATCGCCGCCTCGGGGCAGGGCAGGGTGCTTGAACTGCCGATGGGCATGCCGTTCCGATCGGCTATTGTGAAAGCAGGCGCGGACCAGTTGCTGTTCGTGGTCCATCCACGCGATACGGATTGGTGTGTGACTGGCATTCGCCGTGCAGAAGAGGGCTTCGAGCTGCGCGCCGACCTTCCCGCCGCCTGGGCGGGCTTGACCGGAAACGCCCTTGAACAGGCAAGCGGCGTTGAAGGTGCAAGCTTCTGCCACAACGGCCGCTTCATCGCCGCGGCCAAAACCCGGGAAGCTGCTCTGGCCATGGCCAACCTTGCCGTACACGAAGCAGAAAAGGTTGCCGCTTGAGGCGATACGATTAACTGTTCCAGCAGGGCCGCGTAGCGGACTTGCTGGAACAGTATGAGAAAAACGGGATAGAGTTTGGCTCCGGCTGCCTTCCTGGGTGGAGCTTATCGGAACGCGAATTTCCGAAGCAGGCTCTGCGTAGCAATGGGACCTGCGATCGACTGGCAGAGCTCAGATCTGCGCCTTGCCGCCATCGACGAAGAGTTCGGCGCGGTTGTCGAAGCTCGACTCTTCCGTTGCCAGAAACAGCACCGCCTTGCCGATTTCCTCGGGTTCGCCGACGCGGCCGAGCGGAACGATCGATGCCAGATAATCGAGGAGGCCCTGCCGCTGCGCCTTGTCATCGCCGGCAAGTTCGACCAGTCCGGCCGTGTGGATCGGACCGGGCGAGACGACGTTGACGCGGATGCCCGTGCTCTTGAGATCAAGGATCCAGGACCGCGCCAGATTGCGGACGGCAGCCTTGGATGCAGAATAGATGCTGAAAGTGGGGTTGCCCTCGATACTGTCACGGAACCGGTAAAAATGACGGAAGACCCCTTGCCGAGCCGCGGCAACGCCTTCTGCACGGTAGAGATCACCGCCTTGACGTTGCGGCCGAAGACGTCGTCCCCTTGCTCTTCCGTTATCTGGCCGAACGAAAGCATGCCGCCGCCGCGCGTCGGCGCGGCCTTTCATACCCATATGCCGAATGCGACCGAGCTCAGCATGGTGGAGGGAGAGCCGCTGGTCCGGGCGGGCCAAACGGCGCTCAAGTTCTACGGTCGTGTAGCCGTCGATGAAAACTACAATGGTCTGGCACTGGATGAGCGCGAGGGCGAGAGGATCGCTGCGGTTCTTGGTGACAAGGACATCCTGTTCATGAGAAGCCACGGTGTGATGGTTTGTGCGCCGAACATCGCCGAGGCGTGGGACGACCTCTATTATCTGGAACGGGCCGCAGAAGTTCAGTTGAAGGCAATGAGTTCCGGCCGCAAGCTCCTGCCTGTCTCGCCGAAGATCGCCTTGCAGGCGGCAAGACAGATACGGGAAGGGGATCCGGAAAGTGCTCGGATGCATCTGGAAAGCATCCGGCGCGTTCTCGACCGGCAGGAGCCGGAATATCGCAACTGACAGGACTAGAAACGGCGCGGCCGTTTTTGCCGGATTTCGGTCCTCAGCCCGGCTGTGCGCGTGTTTTAATGAGCCGGCTTAAGAACGTCGCTCCGGCAGGGAGCTGTGGGGGCTGGCCATGATGTCCAGCCTCGGCAGGGCGGTGCGGATGTGATCTCCGAGAACTCTGGCCGTCAAAGGCGGCCGGGGCTCGGCAAACTCCACGGCAATCCCGATCGTCGGCAAGGGCGGCAGGGCATCCGCCACCACATGCAGATCGGGTGGGACGGCCGTCTGCGTCAGGACGCTGATCGCATGGCCGGAGCGCGCGATGGCGATAAGGCCGGCAAGACTGTTGCTGGCAAAGGCCACCCGATATCGGCGGCCGACCCTTTCCATGGCGCTGCAGGCGGCGCGGTAGTCGAGCGTCATCGGTGCAGCTAGCGCCAGCGGCAGCACGGGATGGTCGAGAATGAGCGGTTTCGGCGCATCGGCGACCCACACGAAGGTTTCCCGGCGAATGACTTCCTTATCCTCCGGATCGGAAAGCGATACCAGCGCCATGTCGATCTGCCGGCGGTGCAGCAGCGGACGAAGCTCGATTGTCGGCGCGCAGACCATCCTCAGTTCGACCTCCGGATGAGCGGCGCAGAAAGTCTTGAGCAATTCGGGCAGGAAAGCGATGGAATAATCCTCCGGGCATCCCAGGCTGACCGTACCCTTGAGCGTGAAACCGCTCATCTCGGCCATTATCTCGTCATGCCGGGCAATCAGGGATTCCGCGTGGACGAGCAGCTTCTCGCCCGCTGCCGTCAGCCGCACACCTGAGCCGGTTCGCTGCAGAAGAGATTGGCCGATCTGATCCTCAAGCCGTTGCATCTGCATGCTGAGCGCCGATTGGGTGCGTCCCACCTGGATCGAAGCGATGCTGATCGATCCCGTGCGGGCGACGATAACGAAGTTCTTCAGGAGCGCGAGATCGAGCATAGCGATATCAGAATTATTGATATCGGATTGGAATACTATCAATTCGACCGAAGCGGAAGTGCTTGTTACATTCTTCCATGATCATCAACCGGGGGCTGCTGTGATGGAAAATGCCGCAAAGAACATTGTCTCGCTGAACGACGATCCGGCATTCTGGGCCGACGCTGAAAAGCACCTGACCCGCTATGGGCCGGCCTTCGAGGAGATCATCGTCGAGCGCGCCGAGGGCAGCTTCGTTTATGACGCGGACAACCGCGCCATCCTCGACTTCACGTCCGGCCAGATGAGCGCCGTGCTCGGCCACACGCATCCCGACATCGTCGCCACCGTCAACAGGCAGATGGCTTCCGTGGCCCATCTCTTCAGCGGAATGCTGTCGCGCCCGGTAGTGGAGCTTGCAGCGCGGCTCGCAACGCTCGCGCCCGGCCTCGAACGGGTTCAGCTTCTGACCACCGGCGCGGAATCGAACGAGGCTGCGATCCGCATGGCGAAGCTCGTTACCGGCGGGCATGAAGTGGTGGCCTTCGCCCAGAGCTGGCACGGCATGACCGGTGCTGCGGCGTCTGCTACCTACAGCGCCGGCCGCAGGGGTTATGGCCCCGCGACGGCGGGCTCGCTCGTCATTCCTGCGCCGAACAGCTACCGCCCGCGCTTCAAGAACCCGGACGGGTCGAACGACTGGCAGGCTGAACTGGACGACGCCTTCGAACTGATCGACCGCCAGTCGACCGGCAATCTCGCCGCCTTCATCGCCGAGCCGATCCTGTCGAGCGGCGGCATCCTCGAACTGCCCCCGGGCTATCTCGCCGCCTTGAAGAAGAAATGCGAGGAGCGCGGTATGCTGCTCATCCTCGACGAAGCACAGACCGGCATTGGCCGCACCGGCCATACGTTCGCCTTCCAGCGTGACGGCGTGACGCCCGACATCATGACCCTGTCGAAAACGCTCGGCGCCGGCCTGCCGCTCGCCGCCGTGATGACCAGCCCGGCAATCGAGCAGAAGGCCTTCGAGAAGGGGTTCCTGTTCTACACGACGCATGTCTCCGATCCGCTGCCGGCTGCAGTTGGCGTGACGGTTCTGGATGTGGTGGCGCGCGACCGGCTGGTCGAGCGAGCCGTGGTGCGTGGACAGCGACTGAAGGAGGGACTGCTGTCCCTGCAGCAGCGTTTCGAATGCGTTGGAGATGTGCGCGGTCGCGGGCTCCTGCTCGGACTGGAGGTGGTGGCCGACCGTCACACGAAGGCTCCCGGTTTCGAACTCGGTGCCCGCATCATGGAAGAGGCGATGCGACGTGGCCTCAGCATGAACATCGTAAAACTGCCCGGCATGGGTGGCGTTTTCCGCATCGCGCCGGCGCTGACCGTGTCTGAAGCTGAAATCGATCGTGGCGTGGAGATCATGTCGGACGCGATTGAGACGGCGCAAAATGCCCGTTGATGCCTGGCGTTAACGGGAAGCCGGAATGCATGTTGGCGGTGGTTGCCAGCGAGGCTCTCACCACCCTTGCGAAAGGGAGGCGCCTCTTTCGGAAAGATGGGGCCTCCGCCATCTGGCGGAGATGAGGCAGCCAGTAGGAGAGGACGAGAGTTTAAATCCGGAATGACACGCCGCGGCTAGCCGGCCAGACGCTCCAGATTCATTGCCTCTGATGGCGGGAGTGGCTGCCGCTCGGTGGCTGTAGCGGCGGCGCTGAAGACCGATCCGACCCCGATCAGAACGGGTTCATCGATCCCGATTCCCGCCATTGCTTGTTCCAAATGTTCGATCCGGCCGGCCCATCGCTTTTCACTGCTGCGCGTAAGCCCGCTGACGATGACGGCCGGCATATCGCTCGTCATGCCGGCTTCCATGAGTCTCGCTGCGATCTGACCGGCGGTGCGGCCTGCCATGTAGTAGACCGTTGTCGTTGCCCTGTCGGCAAGCGAGGTCCAGTCGAGGTTATCCGGCAGAAGCCCCTTTCTCGAATGGCCGGTGACAAAGCGGACAGCCTGCGCATGGTCGCGATGCGTGAGCGAGATGCCAAGGCTGGCGGCCATCGCGCTTGCCGCAGTAATTCCGGGCACGACGTCGCAGGAAATGCCGTGGCGTTCGAGAAAGGCGATTTCCTCCCCGGCGCGACCGAAGATCATGGGGTCCCCGGATTTGAGCCGAACCACCCGTTTTCCTGATTTCGCCAAGGCCAGCATCGTGTCGTTGATGTCTTCCTGACGGCAGCTCTCGCGACCGCCGCGCTTGCCCACCAGCATGCGCTTCGCCTCTCGTCGGGCAAGTTCCAGAACCTCGGCCGAAACCAGATCGTCGAACAGGATCACATCAGCCGATTGCAGGGCTCGCACCGCCTTCAGCGTCAGAAGCTCGGCGTCGCCGGGACCTGCTCCGACAAGCGTGACATGCCCATGAACAGGTTCTTTCGACAGCCTTTCAGCATCGGCGAGCAGGGCATGTCCCTCGATCTCCTCCGGCTCCCGGTTACCGGAAAAGGCGCGATCGACGAAGCGTTCCCAGAAATTCCGGCGCGATTGCGGGGTCGTCAGAAGCGCGTTTGCCTTCTCCCGCAGCGCCTGCGCCAGTTCGGCCCATGATTTCAGGGCCGGGGGCAACAATGTCTCGATGCGTCGGCGGATCGCCTGCGCGAGAATCGGGGCAGCGCCATCGGTCGAGATGGCAACGACGACCGGAGAGCGATTGACGATGGAGCCGAACTGAAACTGGCAGAAATCGGGCTTGTCGATGATATTGACCGGGACACCGGCCGCGCGGGCGGCATCATGAAAGGTCCGGGCTTCCTCTTCCGTTTCGCAGTCGGCAAGTGCGAGGGCGGTCCCGGCGAAGATGCCGGCATGCCATGCATGGGAATGGTGGATGATGGTGGTGGCTTCGTCCCCCTCTGGCCTGCTAGCGCTGTCAAGCAACGCCCTCATGGCATCCCCTAGTTCCCCCTCCGGGCAATAGACATGCACTTCGGCTCTGCAGGCGGCCAGCAGCTCGGCCTTCCAGGCTGCACCGTCGGTACCGCCGGCGACGACTACCTGTTTTTCTTCCAGCGACCAGAAGACGGGAAGCTTGGCGAGCGGTGCGACACGCGCCGCCCTGGCTGGTTTCGGCTCACTCAGCAGCAGCGACATGGCAGGCATCGATGATCCCCCTGATTTCTGCGCGGCATGAGCCGCAATTGGTTCCCGCAGAAAGCGTCTTGCCGACGGCTTCCACCGTTCGGCAGCCGCCTTTTACCGCACCGACGATCTGGTTCACGCCGACGGAGAAGCAGGAGCAGACGATTGCACCCGGGTCTGGCCTGTCCGCGGCCGGGCGACCGGCGATCACGGCAAAGCGGGTGCGTGCGTCCGAATGGGGTTCCGTCAGTTGCCCAACGGCCCATTGGCGGGAGACTGCAACTGGTGTGGCGGCCACGAAGAGAGCCAGAAGCAGTCGCTCTCCCAGGAAAAAGGCAAGCCGTGTGATGCCGGTGGCGCGGTCGCCATATCCGATCAGTTCGGCTTCTTCGGGAAGGTCGAACTGCGAGCGGCACCAATGATCCCAGTCGTCCGCGGGCTCAGCCCAGGCGAGCTCGCTGCGCCAGCCGCCGGGCGCGCGAGCAAGCGCGAAATAGGGCAGGTCCAGACCTTCCGGCCGGTTGGCGCTGACGGCGAAGCCGTAGGCCGTGGCCTTGAAACGGCTCGCCCGGATGGCGGCGTGCTTGGAGGCCGGCTGGCCGGAGACCGGGTCAGTGACCGACGGAACCAGCGCATCGATGCGGCCTTGCGCGGAGGTTTCACCCGTCCAGTGCATGGGCACGAAAAGCGAGCCCCGGGCCTGCCGTTCACTCAGCAGCGCCCGCACGATTGCCGTGCCGCCGGTCTCGCCCATGAGTTCGACGAGATCGGCATCTCCAATCCCGAGTTCGCGGCCATCGGCGGGGTGCAGCTCGGCATAGGGTTCGGCGATATGGGCGGAAAGGCGAGCGCTCTTGCCTGTGCGCGTCATGGTGTGCCAGTGGTCGCGCACCCGGCCGGTGTTCAATACCAGCGGGAAATCGTCGCTTGTCCGTTTCGGCGCTTCGGAGGTGACAGGTACGAAGCGGGCCTTTCCATCCGGATGATAAAAGCGACCCTCGGCGAAGAAACGGGTCGGCCGGGTCCGGATACCGGTCGGCTGGGGCCATTGGAACGGAGCGAGAGCGTCGAAGGCGGTCTCGTCGATTGCCGCGTATGCACCGATGTCGAAATCGCGGGATCCCTCGTTTTCGAATGCGGACAGGGCCGCATGTTCGGCGAAGATTTCCGCAGGTGAGCGATAGGAAAAAGCCTCGATAAAGCCCATCCGCCGGGCGACTTCGGCAATCTGCCACCAGTCGGGCCGAGCCTCGCCGGGGGATGGCAGGAAGGGGCGTTGCCGGGATATTCGGCGCTCGGAATTCGTCACCGTGCCGGATTTTTCGCCCCAGCCGGTGGCGGGTAAGAGAACATGGGCAAGCCTTGCCGTGTCGGTCTCCTTCAGCATGTCGGACACGACGACGAAGGGGCAGGCTTCGATGGCGGCCTTGACCCGGTTAGCATCCGGCATGGAAACCACCGGATTGGTGGACATGATCCACAGCGCCTTGATGCGGCCATCGGCGACCGCCTCGAACATGTCGACTGCCTTGAGACCCGGCCTGTCGGCAATCGTCGGCGCGTTCCAGAAGCGTTGCACGCGGTCGCGATGCTGAGGATTTTCGATGGCCATATGGGCGGCGAGCATGTTGGCGAGCCCGCCGACTTCACGGCCGCCCATGGCGTTCGGCTGACCGGTCAGTGAGAACGGTCCCATGCCGGGGCGGCCGATCCGGCCGGTTGCCAGGTGGCAGTTGATGATGGCGTTGACCTTGTCGGTGCCGATCGACGACTGATTGACGCCCTGACTGTAGCAGGTGACGACCTTCTCCGTGCGTTCGAAAAGGCCGAAGAACTGGCGCAACTCGCCGGCGCCGAGGCCGGTGCATTCGATCAGTTCCGCAAAGCTCAGGGAGCTTGCCGCGGCGAAAGCGTCCGCGAAGCCTGTCGTGTGGGCGGCGAGGTAGTTCTCGTCGATTGCCGGGCTCTTTGCCAGATGGGAAAGCAGGCCGTTGAACAGCGCCACGTCGCCATCGGGCCGGATGGAGAGATGCAGGTCGGCGATATCGGATGTTGCCGTGCGGCGCGGATCGATGACGACGACCTTCATGCCCGGCCGGGCTGCCTTGGCGGCGGCAAGCCTCTGGTAAAGCACCGGATGACACCAGCCCATGTTGGAGCCGACCAGCACGACGAGATCGGCAAGCTCCAGATCCTCATAAACCCCGGGCACGGTATCGGCCCCGAATGCCCGCCGATGACCGGCCACCGACGAGGCCATGCAGAGCCGCGAATTGGTGTCGATGTTGGCCGAGCCGATGAAGCCCTTCATCAGCTTGTTGGCGAGGTAATAGTCTTCCGTCAGTAACTGGCCGGAAACATAGAACGCGACTGCATCCGGGCCATGCATGGCGATGGTCTGCGCGAAGGTGCGGGCCACCATGTCAAGGGCCGTGTCCCAGGTGGTGCGCTCACCCATGATTTCCGGGTAAAGCGCGCGTCCCTCGAGATCGAGCGTTTCGGCCAGCGCCGATCCCTTGGAACACAGGCGGCCGAAATTGGCAGGGTGATCCGGGTCGCCCTTCACCGAGACGGCGCCTTCGTCGCTGACGGTTGCGATAACCCCGCAGCCGACACCGCAATAGGGACAGGTGGTTCTGGTTTCAGTGGACATCTCTGCAACCCCGGCGTGGCAAAACCATACCCCCCTCTGGCCTGCCGGCCATCTCCCCCTCAAGGGGGGAGAACGACTCGCGGCGACGCTCCGCAACTTGCATACGGCTTGGTGTTTGGCTCGAGGAAGGCCGGAGCCGTCCCTCTAGCGGATCTCTCCCTTGAGGGGGAGATGGCCGGCAGGCCAGAGGGGGGTAACCGCAATCGCCAACGCCTGCATCCCGCTACTCCGCTGCCTGAAGCAGGCTTTCGAGCATGATCGACAGGTGTCCATCCTCGTTGCGCAACGGAATGGTTCTGACCGCTCCCTCGTCGGCGCCGAGCGCCTTGCCGCTTTCCAGCGAGATCACCCAGTTATGCAGCGGGCAGGTCACGGCCTTGCCGTGCACGATACCCTGCGAGAGCGGTCCTCCCTTGTGGGGGCAATGATCCTCGATGGCGAAAACCTCGTTTTCGGCCGTTCGGAAGACGGCGATCTTACCCTCCGGCGTCTTCACGCAGCGAGCGCCGCGGAGCGGAATGTCGTCGATGTGTCCGATGGATATCCAGTTCATGGGTGTGCTCCGTTTTGTTCCTGTCTCCTCTCCCTGCTTGCGGGGAGAGGGCTAGGGTGAGGGGCAGTCCAGCACGCCCCCTCATCCGCCCTTCGGGCCCCTTCTCCCCGCAAGCAGGGAGAAGGGGATCATTCCGCCGCAGCCGAAAAGCCGACCGTCGCCATGGGCTTGAACTCGTGCTTGTCCTTGCCGGAAACGCGCTCCGACCACGGGTCGACCTGGGCGAATTGTTGCGAGAAGACGAAGCGGTCGAAATAGGCGCGGCGCTTGTCGTGATCCTCCATGATCTGGCGGCGGATCTCGTCGGTGCCGATGCGTTTTGCCCATTTGTAGATGCGCTCGAGGTAGCGGGCCTGCTCGCGATACATCTGGGTCAGCGCCACGATATGCTCGAGGGCCTCGTCCTCGCTTTTCACCAGTCCGAGGATTTCCGTGCCCTTGATGTCGAGACCGGCGGCGCCTGCGAAGTGGATTTCGAAGCCTGAATCCACGCAGATGACGCCGATGTCCTTGCAGGTCGCTTCCGCGCAGTTGCGCGGGCAGCCGGAGACGGCGAGCTTCAGCTTGGCCGGCGTCCACGAGCCCCACATGAACTTCTCGATGCGGATGCCGAGGCCGGTCGAATCCTGCGTGCCGAAGCGACACCATTGCTCACCGACACAGGTCTTCACGGTGCGCAGGCCCTTCGCATAGGCCTGGCCGGAGATGAAACCGGCCTTGCCGAGATCGGCCCAGACGGCCGGCAGGTCTTCTTTGTGGATGCCGAGCAGGTCGATGCGCTGGCCGCCGGTGACCTTCACCATGGGGATGTCGAACCTGTCGACCACATCGGCGATGGCGCGCAGTTCCGAGGAACTGGTAACGCCGCCCCACATGCGCGGCACGACGGAGTAGGTGCCGTCCTTCTGGATATTGGCGTGGACGCGTTCGTTGATGAAGCGCGACTGATAGTCGTCGGCATATTCGTCCGGCCAGTCGCAGACGAGGTAATAGTTCAGAGCCGGCCGGCACTTGGCGCAGCCGCAGGAGGTCTTCCACTCCAGTTCCTGCATGAGGGCGGGAATGGTCTTCAGCCCCTTGGCCTTGATCAGGCGGCGCACGTCATCATGGCCGAATTCGGTGCAGGGGCACATGGGCGTGACGGCGGCGGGGTTGTATTTCTCGCCGAGCGTCAGCGCCATCAATTGCTCGACAAGGCCGGTACAGTTGCCGCAGGAGGCCGAGGCCTTGGTGTGGGCGCGCACCTCGTCAAGCGAGGTCAGTCCCTTGCCGGTGATGGTTCCGACGATCTTGCCCTTGCAGACGCCGTTGCAGCCGCAGATTTCCGCATCATCCGGCAAGGCTGCAACGGCCGCCATAGGGTCCAGCGCGGCACCCCCCTGGTAGGCCTGACCGAAGATCAGCGTCTCGCGCATCTCGGAAATGTCGGTGCCCTTCTTCATCAGGTCGAAGAACCAGGAACCGTCTGCGGTCTCGCCATAGAGCACGGCACCGATGATCCGGTTTTCCTTGAGGACGAGGCGCTTGTAGACGCCGGCCGTGGCATCGCGCAGCACGATTTCCTGCCGGTCCGGGGCTTCCGCGAAATCGCCGGCGGAGAACAGGTTGATGCCGGTGACCTTCAGCTTCGTGTTGGTGACGGAGCCGTGATACTCGCCGTCGCCGCCCGTCAGCCTGTCGGCCAGCACCTTTGCGCTTTCATAGAGCGGGGCGACCAGCCCGTAGCAGATGCCGCGATGCTCGGCGCATTCGCCAAGCGCGAAGATCGAGGCATCCGAGGTCATCATGCCGTCGTCGACGACGATGCCCCTGTTGACGGCAAGGCCCGCATCCCTGGCAAGCTGCGAGGCCGGGCGGATGCCGACCGCCATGACCACCATGTCGCCGGCAATGATGCGACCGTCTTCCAGCTCGATACCCTCGACCCTGTCGGTGCCGAGGATCTGCTTCGTATTGGCCTTGGTGATGATGTCGATGCCGCGTTCGTTGAGCGCCCTTTCCAGAAGGTAGGCCGCAGCGGGGTCGAGCTGACGCTCCATGATGGTCGGCATCAGGTGGATGACGGTGACATCCATGCCCTGCCGCTTCAGGCCGTAGGCCGCCTCGAGCCCCAGCAGGCCGGCGCCGATGACGATGGCGCGCCCCTTACCTTCCGCAATTTCCAGCATCTTCTCGACATCGTCGAGATCGCGATAGGCAAGCACGCCGGGAAGCTGATGGCCGGGTACGGGAATGATGAAGGGCAGGGAGCCCGTGGCGATCACCAGCTTGTCGTAGGATGCGGTGATGCCGTTGGCGGAGGTGACAGTCTTGTTCTGGCGATCGATCCCGGTGACCTTGGCACCCTTGTGCAGGGTCACGCCATGCGTGGCGTACCACTCGTCGCTATGGATGACGATGTTCTCGTAGGTCTTTTCGCCGGAGAGCACTGGAGAAAGCATGATGCGGTCGTAGTTGACGCGCGGTTCGGCGTTGAAGATCGTAACGTCGTATAGGGCGGGAGCCCTTTCGAAGAGTTCTTCCAGCATGCGGCCAGGGGCCATGCCGTTGCCGATGATGACGAGTTTTTCAGTTTGCGTCCCTGGCATAGTCTTCACTCCGCGGCTTCGACGAAGCGATGACGTTCGTAGAGGAACTTCAGCACGGCTTCGCGGGATTTGAGGTAGGTGCGGTCGGAGGCAAGCGCGATGCGGTCGCGCGGTCGAGGGATCGGGACTTCCAGCACTTCGCCGATGCGGGCGGCGGGACCGTTGGTCATCATCACGATGCGGTCGGAGAGCAGGACCGCCTCGTCCACGTCATGGGTGATCATGATCATGGTGTTGCCGAGCCGTGCGTGGATCTCCATCACGGCATCCTGAAGGTGCGCGCGGGTGAGCGCGTCGAGCGCGCCGAAGGGTTCGTCGAGCAGCAGGATCTTCGGCTCCATGGCAAGTGCCCGGGCAATGCCGACGCGCTGCTTCATGCCGCCGGAGATTTCGGCCGGGCGCTTGTCCCTGGCATGAGCCATCTGCACGAGATCGAGATTGCGCATCACCCAGTCATGCTTCTCGGTCTTGCTCTTCCGGCCGGCGAAGACCTTGGACACGGCGAGGTTGACGTTTTCATAGACGGAGAGCCAGGGCAGCAGCGAGTGGTTCTGGAAGACCACGGCGCGTTCCGGGCCGGGCTCGTTCACCTCGGCGTTTTCCAGGAGTACGGCGCCGCTCGATACGCGGGTCAGGCCGGCGATCAGGTTCAGCAACGTGGACTTGCCACAGCCGGAATGGCCGATGATCGAGACGAATTCGCCCTTGTCGATGGTCAGCGTGACGTCCTTCAGCACTTCAGTCCTGGTGCCGCCGCGTTCGAAGCTTTTGTCGATATGGTCGATCTTGAGATAGGCGTTCATGGATGTCGTCTCCTCAGTTGGCGGCCGTGCCGCGGGTGACGACGCTGCCCAGCAGGGCGACCAGCTTGTCGAGAATGAAGCCGGTCACACCGATATAGGCGAGCGCCACGATGATGTCGGAGAGCCGGGACGAGTTCCACGCATCCCAGATGAAGAAGCCGATGCCGACGCCGCCGGTCAGCATTTCGGCGGCGACGATGGCGAGCCAGGAGAGGCCGATGCCGATGCGCAGGCCGGTAAAGATGTAAGGAGCTGCCGCCGGGATCATGATGCGAATGAAGAATTCGAGCGGATTGAGGCGCAGAACGCGGGCGATGTTGCGGTAGTCGTCCGGAATATTGCGGACGCCTACGGCGGTGTTGATGATGACGGGCCAGATCGAGGTGATGAAGATCACGAAAATCGCTGACGGGTTCGAATTCTGGAAGGCCGCTAGCGACAGCGGCAACCAGGCGAGCGGCGGCACGGTGCGCAGGATCTGGAAGATCGGATCGAGGCCGCGCATCGCCCAGACCGACTGGCCGACGATGGCGCCGAGCACCACGCCGGCGACTGCGGCAAGGCCGAAGCCGATTGCCACGCGCTGCAGCGAGACCAGCACGCGCCAGGCAAGGCCGATATCCTGCGATCCGTAATCGAAGAAAGGATAGGCGATCAGGTCGAAGCTGTCGGTCCAGACCTGGCTCGGCGGTGGCAGCGTCGCGCCCGGATGAGAACAGGCAATCTGCCAGATTCCAAGCAGGACCAGCAGCACGACGAGCGGTGGCAGGACATTGCGCAGCATCGTCAGGCCAATGCGTTTCAGGTCGATTTTCGTGGCGGGGGGTCGTGTCATCTGTACGACGGTGCCGCTGGTGGTCGCGGGAATGGCCGTCGCCTCGATATCGGCTTTGCGGGCGGTTGCGGTCATGGTGTGGTCCTCTTGGGCGTTTGTTGTTCGGTTTGCATCGAGGGCTCGCCCCTCACCCGGCTGCCGTCACCCTCTCCCCGCGAGCGGGGAGAGGGGATGGGGGGCGCCGGCCTTGCCACTTGCCCCTTCGCCCCGCTCGCGGGGAGAAGGTCCCGACAGGGGGATGAGGGGGCTGCGCGCCTTACGCACCTGCCTTGATCGTCAGGCTTTCGAGATATGCCTTGGGGTTTTCCGGATCGAAGACCTTGCCGTCGAAGAAGGTTTCCGGGCCGCGCGAGGTGGAAGCGGGAATGTCGGCCTCGGCGACGCCGAGGTCCTTGGCCGCCGAGCGCCAGATGTCCTCGCGGTTCACCTTGTCGACCAGTGCCTTGGTGTCCGTGTCGGATGCGAACTTGCCCCAGCGGATATTCTCGGTGAGGAACCAGAGATCGTGGCTCTTGAACG
Organism: Rhizobium sp. ACO-34A; assembly: GCA_002600635.1. Taxonomy (NCBI): domain Bacteria; kingdom Pseudomonadati; phylum Pseudomonadota; class Alphaproteobacteria; order Hyphomicrobiales; family Rhizobiaceae; genus Rhizobium; species Rhizobium sp. ACO-34A. The sequence goes on from CP021372.1 coordinate 26,062, forward strand.
GGTAGGACGCATGGTCCTTCCAGAACTTCATTTCGAGGCCGGTATTTTCCTCAACGCGGCCGTTGCCGTAGTTGATGTTGCCCTTGAGGCGGCCGAGCACATCCTTCGGCGGTACGTTGAACCATTGGCGCTTGCCGAGGATCGTCGCCATCTCTTCCTTGTTGTCCATGCTGTCGGCCCAGATCTGGGCTTCCATCACGGCCATCATCAGGGCCTTGGCAGCGTTGGGGTTCTTCTCGATCCAGTCCGAGCGCATCGAGAAAGCCTTCTCCGGATGGCCCTTCCACAGCTCGCCGGTGGTACAGGCCGTAAAGCCGATGCCCTGGTTGACGAGCTGCTCGTTCCACGGCTCGCCGACGCAGAAGGCGTCCATGTTGCCGACCTTCATATTGGCCACCATCTGCGGTGGCGGCACGACGATGGTCGAGACGTCCTTGTCGGGATCGATGCCGCCGGCGGCGAGCCAGTAGCGGATCCAGAGGTCATGGGTGCCGCCGGGGAAGGTCATGGCGACCTTGATTTCCTTGCCCTCGGCCTTCTTCGCGGCGAAGGCGTCTCGAAGCTTCGAGGAATCGAGGCCAACGCCCGTTTCGGCATATTCCCTGGCGACGGAAATGCCCTGGCTGTCGAGGTTCAGGCGGGCGAGGATCGACATGGGCACCGGAACGTTGTTCTGGGTGACCTTGCCGGTTTCCATGAGGTAGGGCATCGGGGTGAGGATATGCGCGCCGTCGATGCCGTTTGCCGCGCCGCCAAGCACGAGGTTATCGCGGGTGGCGCCCCAGGATGCCTGTTTCGCCACCTCGACATCCGGCAGGCCATGCTTTTCGAAGAGGCCCTTCTCCTTGGCGATGATCAGGGGAGCGGCGTCGGTGAGCGCGATGAAGCCGAGCTTGGCGCCCGTGACTTCGGGGGCGGCGGTCGCGGCGAAGGCGCCGGACGGGAAGGCGGTGCGCACAGCGCTGATGAGTGCGGCGGCAGCAGTGGTCTTCAGAATGGTACGGCGGCTGATGCTTGATCCTGTGGTCTTCGTCATGGCTGTCCCCTTGCAGTTGGCGGAAATCCGGAAACAAAAAAACGCCGCATGGGATCTGCGCCTTCAGGACCTGGAAAAGCCTGGGCTGCAAAAACCTTGCGACGTCGATGTCTGATGGTTGTGCGCTCTTTTAGCGCTCATCTGCTTTCCGGTCGCCGTTGACCGGTGCGAAATTAAGGAAGCAAGCACCGTGCCAGTTTCCGGAGGTGCTAACTAAGATTATGAATTTCTGTTTGAATTTCGATTTTGGCCTGGCGCATATTTTTTCTGATTGAAAAACAAGCTTGCTCAAACATTGTGCGACTGCGCTATTCCGGCGCTGAGTTTCGCTAGCGCATTGTGCATTGCGTGACGATCAGGCCTCTTGGTGAGCCGTATCCGGACGCCCGCTGGAGCGCACCGCAAAGCCTTCGACATAGGCCGGAATGCTGGTCGGATCGAAGACGTGCCCATCCATGAAACGGTCTTCCGGGACCGTTCCTTCGGTGCGGATATCGGCGTCCGTCGGCAGCCCCGTATTGCCGAGTGCCGCCCGGTAAAGGTCGGGCCGGAAGGCCGATGCGGCAGCCGTTGCGCCGGCGTCGCTGTACTCGGCCTGTCCCCAGCGGATCATCTGGCTGTAGATCCACAGCGCCTGGCTCGGCCGGGGGTAGTTGGCGTGTTCCTTGTGGAAGAGGAAATAGTCCGGAATGACGCGCACGTTGCCCTTGGCGTCGAGGCTGAATTCGCCGGATAGAACGCGGCGGATGATGTTGACGGGGGCCGCGATGAAGCGTGGGCCGGCCAGCAGTTCGGCCAGCGCGTCGTGGTTTTCGGGTGCGTCGCACCACTGGGCGGCTGCATCGAGCGCAACGATCAGGCGGGACACGGTTTCCGGATGGCTCTCGGCCCATTCGGGCCGCATGCCGATCACCTTTTCCGGCGCGGAAGGCCAGATGTCCTGCTTGGCGGCGACGATGCGGCCGACGCCCCGTTCGGAGGCAACCATGTTCCATGGTGCTCCGACACAAAAGCCGTCGATGGCGCCGGCGGCCAGCGCGTCGGATGTCAGCGGCGGCGGGACGACGACGAGCTTGACGTCCTTGTCCGGATCGATGCCGCCTGCGGCCAGCCAGTAGCGGAATTCGTAGTTATGGGATGAGAACGGATACGTCATGCCGAGCGTCGGCAGGGGCTCTCCATGCGTTTTCATGTCCGAGAGGACGCGGGCGAACGCGCGGGCATTGTCGAGGGCGCCTGCCGTTTCCGTCAGGCCCGCCGCTGCCTGCATCCGTTCGTAAAGCCGCAGGGAGAGGGTAATGGCATTGCCACCCCGGCCCAGCGAGAAGGGCGCAATCGTTGGCGACGGATTGGAGCCCAGCCCCAACATGGAGGCGACCGGCATAGGGGAAAGCATGTGGGCGATGTCGAACTGACGGAAGGCGAGGCGATCGCGGACGTTTGCCCAGGAAACGTCACGCACCAGATCGAGGTGCAGGCCTTCCTTTTCGGCGAAGCCGCATTCGGCGGCAACGATCAGGATCGAGGCATCCATCAGCGGAATAAAACCCGCGCGGAGCGTTTTCGGCTCGCTTGCGCCGACGATGGCCGGCGTGGGTTGTCCCGCCTTGATATCTGCCGTTCTCGTCATCTCATTCACTCCGCTTCCTCCTGACTCCGGCCTTCATAGAGGCCGGCATCACATCAGGAGGCCCGCCGCGGTCACCACGCTCTGGGCGATCTCGGCAAGCTTCTTCTTCTCGTTCATGGCCGTCTGGCGCAGCAGCGCAAAGGCTTCCTCTTCCGACAGTCCGCGCATCTTCATCATGATGCCCTTGGCGCGCTCGATCACCTTGCGCTCTTCCAGCGCGGTCCTGGCGTCCGCCAGCTCCCGCTGAAGGCGACTGAAGGCGTTGAAGCGGCTGACGGCCATGTCGAGGATCGGCTTCACCCGCTCCTTCTTCAGGCCGTCGACGATATAGGCCGAGACACCGGCATCCACCGCCGCCTCGATCGAGGCCGTATCGGAGCGGTCGACAAACATTGCAATCGGACGGCTCACCGTCCGCGTCAGCTGGAAAAGGTGTTCCATCATGTCGCGATCGGGGTTCTCGAGATCGATGACGATGACATCAGGCTCGATCGTTTCGATGATTCTGGCGACACCCTGAACGGAATTGATAACCGTGACATTGGCATGCCCTGCCTCCCGCAGCCCCTCTTCGATAATGGAAGCGCGGATCGCGTTTTCGTCAATGACCAGAATAGTGAGATCGGATGCCGACATGGCCGAATGTTGTCGCAGTGCAATATCATTGGCAAGCCATAACAATTCCGTTCCTCGCGAATTTGCGAGCGTGCGCCGTCTGTGGGACGGTATCTTTATTCAAGCAGATCTGGCGCCAGGCTTGTTCTGAAAAACGGCTGAAAGCGAATGTGGTTATGTCGCGAGGTTCTGGGATGCAGCGCATCCTGTCGGATGGTGTGGTAGCCCCGCAAGGGCATCGGCCGTTTGGGAAATTATCTAAAAGTCACATCCGATTATGAAAGGCAGTTGGAAAGGCATTGCAACTGATGTGCGGGCTGATGCTGCCGTAGCCAGGTTAGCGAGCGGACATCTTCAGTTTGTTAGGATTGATGGACCGGATCTCAAGTCGGCGGTTGGTGCAGTGCGTCGAACCGAGTAACGCGAACGAGATATCGGGACGTGGCGATCCGAAATCATCCCGCCTAGCTCCAATCCGTTAAGGCGCCAGCATCTGGCAGGATCGTGCTCTCCGCAGTCGCGGAAGGGACAAGCGAAGCGTCCGGACCCGATCAGAATCTTGCCATCATCGGGTCCTGAATTTAATGCTGCGGTGAGGGAAAACATCCTGCAGCGCAGGTTTTTGCCCATTTATTCAGGCGGGGAGAGCCCGATCCGGCGATAGGCCTCCGGTGGTGCATCGTTTTCCTTCATCAATTGGATCATCCGCTCGATGAGGCGGGCTTCCGTTTCCGGATCGGACAACGGCTGCGCCTGTTGCGGGTCGACCGCGACGTCGTAGAGACGTGTCTCGCTCTCGATGAGGGAGCCGGGGCCATAGTTCATGAAGAAGGGCGACCGGTGCTGGACTGGTATCTGGAGCAGGGGAACGTCCTTGGTCCAGTCGAAGGGCGGGTGCAGCCGCGCCTCGCGCAACTCCTCCGGCGTGAAGCGCGTCTTCAGATGGGTCGGCATCAGCGTGTACTGGTAGATTTCCTGGTTCAGTACATCGTCCGGATAGCGGTGATAGGTGTAGTCACCGTCGGTGATGTTCACCGCTCCGCCGAAATAGCCGAAGATCACCGCGTCATGATGGGTTTCACCGACGAGGGCCCGCCCTTTCATTTCCTCGGCCGGAGGTTCTCCGAAGAGCGCCAGCAAAGTCGGTGCGATGTCGATAGACTGTGTGACATCGCCGACGCGGCCCGAACGCGGTGCCCGGGGGTCGTGTATGAAGAGCGGGATGTTGGCGATCTCCTGATAGATCGTCATCCGGTTCTTGGCCCACAGGTCATGCTCGCCGAGAAGGAAGCCGTGGTCGGTCGTCAGGACCAGCGCCGTGTCCTTCCACAGGTCGTATTCATCGAAGGCATCGAGCAGCTTGCCGAGCAGGTGGTCGCAATGGGCAAGCGTCGCGCGGTAGTTGGCCCGCAGTTCGTCCGCTTCGCCGGGATCGTCATTGCCGCGACCATAGGTCGGCCAGTCGCGGATCGGTCCGTTCCAGCCTGTGCGGAACGCTTCCTTGAAACGGTCGGGCGCATGGAAGGGCTCATGCGGATCGAAGGTCTCGATCTGGAGAAGCCAGTTGTCCGCGTCATGGTTCCTCGCCAGAAAATCGAGACCGTGCGCGAAAGTCTTGTAGGACGGAAAGTCCTCTTCCTGCGCGATGAACTCGCGGTTGACGATATACGGTTCGAAGACGTGCTTGATGCCGCCGCCCCGCTGTTTGGGGTGATACTTCTCGCTGAGCGCTGCGATGTCCCTCGACTTGTCGACCTTCCACGGATCCGCCTCCTGTCCTCGAACGAATTCGAAGGTGGTGTAGCGATTGTGATAGGTTGCCCCGCCATCCTCCCAGTAGTGATAGTGGTCGGTGACCAGATGGGAATGGACGCCGGCCTTGAACAGAAGTTCAGGGAAGGCATTGTCGAAGGGTTCGAGCGGCCCCCAGCTCCGGTGCAGGAACGACAATCGCCCGGTCATCATGTCGCGCCGCGCCGGCATGCACGGCATCGAGCCGACATAGTGCTTGTCGAAAACAAGAGAACGGGCTGCCAGCCGATCGAAGTTCGGTGTTGGAACGTCGGTTCCCCCATAAGGTCCGAGCAGGTGGCGATTGAGGCTGTCGAACAGCAGGAAGACAACTTTCATTGGTCGGAAACTCCCGTTATCGGCGGCAGGACACTGCCGGTGGCCTTGTCGAAGAGGTGGATACGGCCGGGTTCTGCTCGCAGCCAGACGGTGTCGCCGACGCGACTTTGCGAGCCCGAACGACGCCAACAGATCTGCTGGCCGTCATGATCTCCGAAGACGTAGGTTTCCGCGCCCAGATGCTCCACGATGTCGAAGGTCAGCGGCAGGGCGTCGGGCGCACCCTGCTCGGTAACCACCAGATCTTCGGGCCGGATGCCGATATCGACCATTCCGGGCGCTGACGAACTTTGGCCCAGAGTGAGATTGCCTGCCCTTACCGTTCCGTCTCCGGTGATTTCGCCTTTGAGGATGTTGATCCCCGGCGCGCCGATAAACTCGGCGACGAAGCGGTTGACCGGGTTGGTATAGATATCGAGCGGTGATCCGACCTGAACGATCCTGCCACGATCGAGCACGACAATCCGGTCGGCCATGGTCATTGCCTCCACCTGATCGTGCGTGACGTAGATCGAGGTGGCGGAGAGGCGTTCATGCAGGGCCCGGATCTCGGTGCGCATCTGCACGCGCAGCTTGGCATCGAGATTGGAAAGCGGTTCATCGAACAGGAAAAGGGCCGGCTTGCGCACGATGGCACGTCCCATTGCGACGCGTTGCCTCTGTCCACCCGAGAGCTGTCGCGGCTTGCGGTCGAGCAAGGCGGAAAGATCGAGCAGACGGGCGGCATCCTCGACCGCAGCATCGATTTCCGGCTTCGGCCGGCCGGAAAGCTTGAGACTGAAACCGATGTTGTCGCGCACCGTCATGTGCGGATAGAGCGCATAGGACTGGAAGACCATGGCGATGTCACGCTCGCGCGGTTCCAGGCCGGTAACGTCGCGGCCAGCGATCTCCACGGTGCCGGCGTCGGCATCCTCAAGGCCTGCAATCACCCGCAGAAGCGTCGATTTTCCGCAGCCCGAAGGGCCGACGAGAACCAGGAATTCTCCGTCCTCGATATCGAGCGAGATCTGCGACAGGATCTGCGCACCACCGAAATTCTTGCCGATATTTTCGACATTCACTCTTGCCATGTTTGCTCCTATTTCACCGCGCCGCCGGTCAGGCCCTGGGTGACGAAACGCTGGCCGAAGATCATCAGCAGCAGTGCCGGCAGGATCGCGATCATGGAGGCGGCGGCCATCGGACCGTTCTGGATTTCGAACTGCTGTGCGAACTGGGCGATACCGATCGGCACGGTGGCGGCGGCGCGCGATGCAAGCGTGAGGGCGACGGAAAACTCATTCCAGCTGAAAACGAAGGCGAGCACGCCCGCGGCGATCAGCCCGGGCACCACGAGAGGCAGGACCACCTTGCGGAACACCTGGAACGGCGAGCAGCCATCGACACGGGCGGCGTCTTCCAGTTCGATCGGCACATCCCTGATAAAGCCCATCAGCAGCCAGACGGTCAGGGGCAGATTCAGCACGACATGCACCAGCACCAGCGCCGTCAGCGTGTTGTAGAGACCCAGCCAATGGAAGAGCAGATACCAGGGACCGACAAGGGTGAGCGTCGGCATGACATGAAAGACAAGGGTCCACCCGAGGAAGAGGCGGGAAATCAGCCGGGAATATTTCTGTCGTTCCAGCACGTAGGCGGCGAGAATCCCGACCACCAGCGTGATCAGGGTGCTGATCGCCGCAACGGTCACGCTGTTGAACAGGTTGCGAGGCAGGTTCGAACGTCGTCCGAACAATACCTGCTGGTAGTTGGCAAGCGTCGGATCGAAGAGGATCTCACCCGTTGCGATCGATATCTCGGTCTTGAACGAGGTCGCGAGGATGTAAAGGAAAGGCACAAGGGTGAAGATTACCGAAAGCGCGAGAAGCATGTAGCCGAGACCGAGGCTGCGTCCCTTGAGCTCAAGCATTGCGCGCCTCCGCCCAGCGCATGCCGAGCCGCGCGGTCAGGAGAAAGACCAGGATCATCACAATCGTCACCACGGAAAGAAGCGCGCCATAACCCATGGCGTTCTGCTCGAAATAGACCTTGTAGAGCCTGAGGCTCAGCACTTCGGTCGATGTGCCGGGCCCGCCGCCGGTGAGGAGCACGATCTGGTCGAAGACCTTGAAGGCGGCGATGGAGCGGAAGATGAAGGCGACGCCGATTGCCGGTGCCAGCAGCGGCAGGACGATATAACGAAGAAGCTGACGACGATTGGCTCCGTCCATCCTCGCGGCCTCGATCACCTCGCGGGGCAATCCTTCGACGCCGGCAAAGAGGATCAGAAACACCAGAGGTGTCCAGTGCCAGATATCGACTACCACGACCGACAAAAGGGCGATCGAGGTTTCGGACAGCCAGCCGACTTTGGCGAAGCCGAATGCCTCGAGGATCTGGTTCAGCGGACCGAAATCATACGAGTAGATCAGCCGCCACATGGCTCCAATGGCGACAGGCGAGACGAGAATGGGCAGGATCGTCACGGTCCTGATCAGTCCCTTGCCGCGACGAACCGAAGCCGCGAGAAGAGCCAGCGCGACGCCCAATACCAGTTCGATCGAGACGGACAGGACGACGAACAGGATGGTGTTCAGCGTCGCCGTGAGAAAAAGTGCGTCGCCCAGCAGCAGGTTCAGGTTGGACAGGGGTTTTAACGCCCACTCGACCTTTCCGCGGGAGATCGAGATTTCGGTCAGTGCCATGGCAAACAGGTTCAGCACCGGCACGACCGTCAGCACGGCCAGCAGGATTGCAGCCGGCCACAGGGCAAGATGCCGAAAGGCCTGCCTGCGGCGAGGCGCCCTTTGAGGGCGCCCCGCTTCGTTTCGATTGCCGGAGACTGCAGTCATGGCTGTCTTGTGTGTCATTCAGCGAGATCGGGAAGACGGCCGGTCTTGCGGCCGGATTTCTGGAAAACGGCCTCGATCTCCTTGGCCGCCGTGTTCAGTGCTGCAGCCGGGGTGAGTTCACCGATCAGCGCCTGGTTCAGCCGCAGGCCGAGGATGTCGTTTACCTCAGCGGCTTCGGCATAGCCGAACAGGCTGACGGCTCCATCGAGATTGGCAAGATAGGCCTTGACCCAGAAATATTCCGGCTTGTCGGCAAGGGGTTCGAGAACATCGGCGCGAACAGGCACGCCACCGGCTTCCACATAGGCTTCCTGGGCCGGCTTCGAAACGAACCATTTCAGGAAGGCCAACGCGGCCTGCTTTTCTTCAGGTGTGATGTTCTGCGGGATCGCGGATACCCAGTTGCCGATCGGCGAAGGAAGCTTCTTGCCATCGACTGTCGGGTTCGGAACGGCGCCCAGCTTGCCGACAACCACGGATTTCGCCGGATCCGTCAGGCTGGACATGGCCGCAACGACCACCTGGATTTCGGCAGCCTTGCCCGCAGCCAACAGTTGGATCACGTCGTTCTGCGTCAACGCGGCGACGTTCTCGGGTCCGCAGCCCTTGAGGATCCCGATGAACTTCGTCAGTGCGGTCAACGCCCCGGGGCTGTTGATGGTGACTGTATAGTCGCCTTCTTCCATGTTGGCGGCGATGTCGCCACCATAGGCGAGAAGATAGGGAGACCAGTCAAAGCGGATGGAGCCGCGCTCGCCACGCGTCACATAGCCGTAGAGGCCGGAGGACTGCTGTACGGCCTTGCAGCTCGCAGCGACGTCATCGACCGTGACGGGCGGGGTCAACTTGGCCTGCTCGTAAAGGTCGGTGCGATAGACCTGCATATGGGTGTTGCAGTTCGGCGGAACGCCGTAGAGAGCGCCGCCTTCCGGCGTGCGCCAGCGCTTTTCGGCATTCCACCAATGCGTCAGGCCGCAGGCGAAGACCTCTTCCGGCAATTTGAATTCCGGGTCGATATCTTTCAGCGGCGTCAGAGTGCCGCCCTCGTAGAATTCGACAGTCCAACCACCGTCGATATTCAGCAGTTGATGCGTGCTCTGCGTGCCGCGCACGTCGTTGCGGGCTTTTTCCAGCATACCCGCATAAGGCGTGACATCCAGTTCGACCACATTGCCCGTCTGCTCCTCATAGAGAGCAACGGCGGCTTCGTAGCCAGAGAACCAGGGCGAAGCGTTGATCAGAACGGTGATCGGCACCTGTTTGCCGACATCCGGAAAGTCATCCTGCGCCGCAGACGGCGTGGCAGCAATGCCCGAAGCGAGCAGGGCTGCGGCGAGCACTGTCCGCCACTGCAGGCGGACCGAACGAAGTATCGCGGTCATGAGTTTGTCCTCCGTTGGTATGCCTTAAAACAACACATACTTTATAGACTTCATTGACAAAACTATCGGAGGATCGATGATGTAAAATGAAATCAGCGGGCTTCAGTCATAACCTCAGGGAATGAGATGGATAGAAATCTTCGAGCGTTCCTTTCCGTAGCAAGAAAGGGCAATTTGACCGCCGCTTCGGAGGAAATTGGTCTCACACAGCCCGCCGTGACGAAAACGATCCGTCGGCTCGAATCCGAGCTCGGTGCCGAACTTTTTACGCGAACGGCGCGGGGAATGTTCCTCAATGAAGCCGGAAGGCGCTTCATGGAACGTGCGGAAGCAATCGAAAACCAGTATCGTTTCGCCGCAGAAGAAATGGCGGCGCACAAACGGCAGGAAAAGCCGGTGCTACGGATCGTGGCAGGCGTCGCCTATCAAAGTGGCCTCGCTGCCCGCTTCGTCAGTCGCCTTCATGTCGATTTCCCCGAGACCATGATCGAGTTGCGCGCCGATCTCCTGGCGCCCAGCCGCCCCGAACTGATGCGTGGAGATATCGACATGATCCTTGGTGCGCTGATCGGCGTCCCGCCGGAAGGCATCGTCACCCGTTCTCTGCTGTCGGCGAATGTCGTGGTCTTCGCCGGACCGGACAATCCCCTCTATGATCGGTCGGTCGTCTCGCTAGCGGATACCGCACCCTACTCGTGGGCGCTGCTGCATCGCGACGATCAGACAATGGCGCGACTGAAACGCGCCTATGACGACCTGCGCCTCCCGACCCCGCGTATCGGCCTTACAGCTCATACGATCGAGGCCTGTCTGGATATCGTAGGCAATTCCACCGCATTGACGGCGGCGGTCGATCCGGTCCGGCCATTGGCCGGCGAGCGCGGCCTGCGTCAGTTGCCACTGACCTCACCGCTCTGGAGCTTCGAATCCGGGCTTTGGGTCAGGACGTCCTCGCTCGGCTACCCGATCATCCAGCGATCGATCGAAATACTTGAGGATCTTTGCGCACCGCTCCGAGATAAAAATTCGTCATGACTTGCTGCTCCGAAATTCATTTCACGCATGCCGGCTCCGTCGCTACGGTCACTCGCGATTTTGACAGCATTCGGAGCATACTGTGACAAAACGGCCCAACGTGATCGTCTTCTTTACGGACCAGCAGCGGTTCGACACGACCGGCCTGCACGGCAATCCCATGGGTCTGACGCCGAACTTCGACCGTATTGCGCAGAGGGGCACCCATGTCGCCAACGCCTTCACCTGCCAGCCGCTCTGCGGCCCGGCGCGGTCGGCGCTGCAAACGGGGCGCTATGCGACGGCGACCGGAGTGTTCCGCAACGAGAAGCCGCTCGACCCGCAATTGCCGACGCTTGCCCGCGTCTTCGCCGAGAATGGCTATCGCACCGGCTACATCGGCAAATGGCATCTGGCCGGCAAGGATCCGGTTCCCGAGGACCTGCGCGGCGGCTATCAGGACTGGCTGGCGGCAAACCATCTCGAGTTCGTTTCCGATGCCTATGATACGCGTCTGACGGACGGTGACGGTGTGGAGCATCGCCTTCCGGGTTACCGCGTCGATGCCATGACGGATGCGGCCATCCGCTATGTCGATACCCACAAGGAAGATCCCTTCCTTCTGTTCGTTTCCTTTCTGGAACCGCACCACCAGAACCATACCGACGACTATCCTGCCCCGACCGGCTATCGCGAGGAATTGCAGAAGCGTCTGTGGACACCACCGGACCTGCAGACGCTTCAGGGCACGTCGAGCTGGCATCTGGCCGGATATTACGGAATGGTCAAACGCCTCGATGAAGCCTTCGGGAGGCTTCTGGATGCGCTCAAGAGCCTGAATCTCGAGGACGATACGATCGTTCTTTTCACCTCGGACCATGGTTGCCACTTCAAGACGAGAAACGACGAATACAAGCGCTCCTGCCACGAATCCTCCATCCGCGTTCCGATGGCCTTTACCGGTCCTGGCTTCGACAGCGGCGGGCAGGTCCGCGCGCTGGTCAATACCACCGACATCGCTCCGACACTGATCGCCGCCGCCGGCCTGCCGGTGCCGGAGACGATGCAGGGCAGGTCCATCCTGCCGCTCCTACGGGATCCCAGGTCCGAATGGCGACAGGAGAGCTTCGTGCAGATTTCCGAAACCGAAACCGGTCGGGCGATCCGCACCGCGCGGTGGAAATATGCCGTCACGGCTCCTTACGATGCAGAGGCTTCGAACGCCGAGACATACGAGGAAACGGCCCTCTATGATCTGGAAAACGATCCTTACGAACTGGTGAACCTGATCGGCATGCCGGCTTTCGCCGAGGTGACCGCGGATCTGAGGGAGCGTCTGCTCGCCTGGGTTCTGGAGGTCGAAGGCTACCGGCCACAGGTCTCCGATCACCCGGAAAGCTACCAGCGGCAGCATCGCCTCAATGCCCTGGATCTGCTGGACGACTATCGAAAAGGCGATGTGGGGCACGGTCGTGGAGGAGCGTGAAGGCAAGGGCTGCTGCGTACCGAGCCGGCGGCATCGCCTGCCGGAAGCATCTCTCGCGCCCGCCAGTACTGGACGTGCCGCTGATGAGGTCGACGACGGCATGGTTCTTATCCCGGCGGGAACCTTCCGCATGGGATATGAGGGGCCGGAAGGTTTTCCCGCCGATGGCGAGGGACCGGAGCGTCTTGTCCACGTCGATGCCTTCCTGATCGACCGCACGGCGGTGACCAACCGGGATTTCGAGCGTTTCGTCGCCGCCACCTGTCACAGGACAGATGCCGAACAGTATGGCTGGTCCTATGTCTTTCATGCAGCCCTTCACCCCGCTGCGACCCGTGCGGTGATGGATGCTGGCGTTCCGACTGTGCCGTGGTGGCTGGCGGTACGCGAGGCCACATGGCGCGCACCTTACGGTCCGGGCTCGGACCTGACCGGGCTGGAGGATCATCCGGTCGTTCACGTATCCTGGCGTGATGCCACGGCCTATGCTGCATGGGCCGGCAAGAGGCTTCCGACCGAAGCGGAATGGGAGAAGGCGGCGCGCGGCGGCCTGGACGGCAAGAGATTTCCGTGGGGAGATGACCTCCAACCGGAAGGCGCACACCGCTGCAACATCTGGCAGGGGGATTTCCCCATGCTCAACACGGGCGAGGACGGCTTTCTCGCAACCGCCCCGGCGCAGAGCTTCGAGCCGAACGGGTATGGCCTCTACAATACCTCGGGCAATGCGTGGGAATGGACGGCGGATTACTGGAGCGCGTCCTGGCACACCACCGACAGGCCGGAAACGCGCAACAACCCTCATGGTCCGCAAGACGGCACGAGCCGGGTGATCAAGGGCGGCTCCTACCTCTGCCATGTCTCCTATTGCAACCGCTATCGCAACGCAGCTCGCAGCTTCAACGAGGAAGACACGACAACCGGCCACATGGGCTTCCGCTGCGCCAGAGACACGATCTAGCCAGCGATGGCCATCGATGCCCTGATCCGGCACGATTGGTGTCTGCGTCCTTCAAGGCAATAGAGAACCGTTTCTGGGTAGGAACTCGGATATTACACCTCTGTGAAACGATGATCCGTTTGGCACCGCCTTTTCCTTGGCCTTCTTCCGCTCACAGGCCATGCTTCGAGAATAACTGCCTTGTGGCAGGCCAGTCTCCGCGCATCTCCTCCATATCCCTGTCGTTCCGATTGCCCGCTCCATGGGTGGAGGGGATAAATAATATTCTATATATTACATAGAATATGAAAACATTGATCTCCATCTTCTACCGGTAGCCAGATAATGTCGCCGGCGCTCCCCTTCATCCGAAGAATGGAAGAACTCGATGAACATGGCCCCTGCTGCTCGCGAATCAGCCGAGCGTTTCAAATGCTGGCACGCACCGGCAGGTGTCAGTACCGCCGGATTGTCTTCCTTGAACCGCCAATCAGCGTAGTTCGCCCATCCCGCTGGATCGAAGGCCCTGGCCTTTGCCGTGGCAGGTCCGACCGGACGGCGTACTGAATTCACAACCGTCTCGGAAGGAGCGGAAACATGACGTTCGTTTACAGGGAAGAGGTTCAGGCCGGACGGCCGGATCTTCTGGAAAAATACGGGCCGGTGTTCCGGCGGATCGCCGAAGGCACTCTTGAACGGGAGCGGAACCGCCAACTGCCGCACGAACAGATCGCATGGCTGAAGGAGGCCGGGTTCCCGGCCGTGCGGGTTTCGCGCGAGCACGGCGGGGACGGCGGCTCGATCGTCGATCTCACGGCTCTGCTGATCGCGCTGGCGGAGGCTGATCCGAACATCACGCAGGCGCTTCGCGGCCATGTGGTTTTCTCCGAGGACCGCATTTTTGCTGACCCCGGCACCGAGCGGGACGCGTGGCTCAAGCGTTTCGTTGCCGGCGAGATTGCCGGAAACGCCTGGACGGAAATAGGTTCTGCCGTCCTGTGGGGCGTGGGCACCACCCTGAAGAAGGATGGCACCGGCTTCCGCCTCGATGGCAAGAAGTTTTACACGACCGGCAGCATCTACGCTGAATGGATCGACGTGCTCGCCCGGCGCGAGGATGGGGTCGATGTGCTCGCGCTGGTTCGCTCGAACACCGATGGCGTTACCGTGCGCGACGATTGGGACGGTTTCGGCCAGAAGACCACCGGCAGCGGCGAGGCGGTCTTCCAGTCTGCTGCAGTCGATCCCGGTAATGTATTCGTTTTTGAAGATCGGATTCCCTACCAGACAGCTCTCTTCCAGCTCGTGCTGCTTGCAGCGCTCGCCGGCATCGGTCGGGCGATCGTCCGCGACACGGCCGAACAGGTCCGCAACCGTGTGCGTGTCTACAGCACCGGCTCAGGCCCGACGGACCGCCAGGACCCGCAGATCCAGCAGGTCGTCGGTCAGCTTGCCGGACTGTCCTACGCGACAGAAGCGAGCACGTTGCGGGCCGCGGCGGCAGTCCAGCGAGCCTTCGAGGCGAAGTCGGCGGGGCCGGAAGCCGTGAAGGCAGCAGCCCAGATCGCAGACATCGAAGTCTATACCGCACAGACGATCGTCACCGAATTCACCCAGCGCGCGGGGAGCCTCCTGTTCAATGCGCTCAGCGCATCGGCAGCGCGTGAAAGCCAGGCCCTCGACCGGCACTGGCGAAATGCCAGGACGCTGTCCTCCCACAACCCGGTCATCAACAAGGAACGGATCGTCGGTGACTGGCATGTCAACGGTACGCCGCCGCCGCTCAACTGGTCTATCGGCCTTCCGCCATCCCCGGCGAAATAACCGGATCGACAGCGAAGGCGAGACGACAGGCAATGCGGGAACGGGAAGTTTGAAGGGTCAGTTGAAACATGCGATCGCCTGCGTCTTTGCCATGCTGGCGCTTGCTCCGGCACAGGCACAGGTGATCGATGTCACCGACTGGGCTCGACGCTTGCCGGTCAGCGCGTCGGCATACGGCGTCAAGGTGGAGCCGACCTATCTGGCTTCGATCGAGGTCACGCGCAGCGAGGATGTTTTCAGTATCCTGGGCGGCGCCCCGGCATGGGCCGAACGTTCGCGGGAAACGGTCGCCGTGGACCGCGGGGGCGCCATTCGCCATACCGAATGTCCGCCCGGCATGGCCTGTTCCGGCCTTGCTCATCCCGCCGGCTTCCTGTCGGGCGCCGCATTGCTTGCCGCGCTTCGCGCCGGACAGGAACTCGGCCTCTCTTCGACCGAACCATATGGCCGGTTCGAGGTGCTCTGCCTGCCCGCCGAAAAACTTGGCATCCGGAAACCGATCCTCGATCCCTGTTTCGAGCGGGCATCCGGCCTGGTGATCGCCCACAAGAACCGTTTCAGCCATCGGATCGATGGTCCGTCCCTCGACCCGGCAACGCTTCAAATCAACAGCACGACAACATTCCAACCAAAGGACAAGGCCCCATGAGCCTCAAGAAACATCTTCCCTTCGCTGCCTTGCTCGCTGTGGGCCTTTCGGCCGGTGTCGCCTTTGCCGATCCGCTCAAGGTCGCCATTCTTGTGCCCGGTCATGCCAATGACGGAGCGTTCAACCAGGTTGCTCGCGAAGCGGCCGAGAAACTCGCCAAGGATGGCGAAATCGTTTTCGAACTGCGAGAGGAACTGGCCGATCCCTCCAAGTCCGAACCGGTCATCCGTCAATATGCCTCTCGCGGGTATGATCTGGTCATCGGCCACGGCATCGAGCTTTCCGATCCGATTCTGAAAGTCGCCAAGGATTTTCCGCAGGTGCATTTTGCAGCGTCCGGCGGGCCTGATCTCGCGGACCGGCTGGTCGGCAATGTCGATGGCTGGACCTACGATTTCGGCCAGTAGGGATATCTCGGGGGCGTGATCGCCGGCAAGATTTCCGGGCTTGAAAAAGTCGGCTTGGTCGGCGGCCCGGAACTGGCCTTCGTGAAGGCGTCCCACGCCGGGTTCAAGGCGGGCTTCAAGGAAGGCAATCCGTCGGCGACGCTCCTCGAAACCTATACGGGTTCCTTCGACGACGCCCAGAAAGCGGCTGAAGTGACACGCGGCTTCGTTGCGCAGGGCGCCAAGCTGGTGTGGACCTCCGGCGACGGTATCGGCAACGGCGTGGCCGCAGCCGCTGCCCAGGAGGGCGCGCTCACCATCGGCGTGACCGGCGAGGCAGGCGGCTTTGCCAAGAAGGTCAACCTCGTCTCGGTCGTGCTCGACATGCACCCGACCTACAAGGCTTATGTCGATGACATCAAGGCGGGTACGTTCGGCAAGAAGTTCTTCGTTTCCGGTATCGGCAACAAGGGTCTGGTGCTGACTGATATCAACACGCTCGGCGCGGCGTTGCCTGCGGATGTCTCGGCTGAAATCGATGCGCTGGTGGCCGATCTCGCTTCCGGCGAGAAGACGCTGCCGAACTTCTTCGAGTAAGCGCCGAATGTCGACCGATCCCATTCTTCTGACTGCCGTTTCCAAGCGTTTCGGGTCTGTTGTGGCTCTGGACAACGCCGGCATAGGCCTGCAGAAGGGTGGCGTCGCGGCGATCGTGGGAGAAAACGGCGCCGGCAAATCCACACTGGCAAAGATCATTGCCGGCATCTTGCCGAAGGATGCCGGAGATATCGTCGTCAACGGCGTGCCGGTTGCGAACTGGTCGCGGCGGCAGGCCTTGCAGGCTGGAATAGGCTTCGTGCCGCAGACACTCTCGCTGGTCGCCACGCTCTCCGTTCTCGACAACTATCTGCTTGCCGGGCAGGGTTTCAGGCTCGACCGAAAGCAGGCTCTTGCCGAGCTTTCCCGGGCGGCGGAGGCCATGGGGACCGACATCGATTTCCTCCGTCCGTCGGAAAAGCTGAGTCTTGCGGAGCGTCAGCTCGGAGAAATCGTCGCGGCGCTTGCCGGCGGCGCCAACGTGCTGCTGCTCGATGAACCCACCTCTGCACTCGGCCCAGTGGAGGTGGATCGGCTGATCGGCACGATGCGCAAGCTCGGGGCAAGCGGCCGGACGGTCGGGCTCGTCACCCACCGTATTTCGGAGGTGATGGAAGCCGCCGATCGCGTTACCGTGCTGCGCGCAGGTCGGGTGGTGTACGATGGGGAGACGGCCGGGCTGGAACGCGAGGCCGTGGCGCGGCTGATGGTTGGCGACCGGAACCGCTCCCTGCGGGTGAGGACACCGTTTTCCAGCGGACGGGCGCGACTGACGGTCGAGAACCTTACTGTCGTGGATGCCGACCAGACACTGCTCGATCGTGTGTCGCTGGTTCTGCGCGAAGGCGAAATCCTCGCTGTGGCCGGTGTTTCGAGCGCGAGCCAACCGGCCCTTGCGGAGGCGATCGCCGGACTTCGCGCCATCTCCAGCGGCCGGGTTGCGCTTGACGGGCGAGAGGTTACGGCAGATCCGCATGCTGCTTTCAGGGCCGGTCTTGCCTTCATTCCCGAAAACCGTTCGGACGGCGTCGTTGCCGGCTTGAGCATTTCTGAAAACGCCAGCCTGCCCAAGCTGTCGGATCCGGTTCTTTCGCGTTTCGGTTTACGCCGAAAGAAAGCCGAAGCCGATCTTGGAGCCGGTGTCATCCGTGATTTCGACATACGCCCGCCGCAACCGGACGCGAAAGCGGGCGGGCTTTCAGGCGGCAATCAACAGAAGCTGCTGGTCGGCCGGGAACTGGCGATCCGGCCCGCCGTCATCGTAGCGCACGGACCGACGCAGGGTCTCGATCTGGCAGCGGCGGCGATCATCCGCAACGGGTTGACGCAGGCGGCGGATGCGGGCGCGGCAGTGCTCGTCATCTCAGCCGATCTCGACGAGCTGCTCGACATCGCCAATCGTCTCGTCGTGCTGTTCGAAGGGCGCATCGTGGCGGAATTCGATCTCTCGTCGCCGCCAGATATCGACCGGATCGGTCAGGCCATGACGGGCTTGAAACCTGTGCAAGAGCCCGCGTGACCCACATGGCCTTTTCATCTTTTTCCAAACCCGCCTTTCATCAGGAATTTGAATCATGACCACAGGCAAACTTCCTCCGCTTCTGGGGGCAGCTTTTCCAGCCACCGGCTTTTCCGGCGAGGAATTCTCCGCTCTGGCGCAACTGCAATCGGTCATCGACCGGGAAATTCTACCTCGTGCCGGCGAAAACGAAGCCGCCGGACGTTATCCGACAGCCTCGATCGCGGCGCTCAAATCGAGTGGTTTCCTGAGAGCCGTGCTACCGGTGGATCTTGGCGGCCTCGCAATTTCCCATCGCGCATCGCTGGAAGCGCAGCTTAGGCTTGCCAGCGCCGATGCCTCGGTCGCTCAGCTTTACAAGGTGCATGATGAAATCGTGCGCGAAATGCTGACCTACTGCCCCGATGCTTTGAAGCCGGTTCTCGCTAGAGAGATTATCGAGAAACAGGCGATCATCGGGCTCGCGGTCGCCGAAAGCGGCCGTACTGTCGCCGATCCGTTGAAAACGACCGCGCTGCCCCGCCCGGATGGCGGTTTTGTCGTGCATGGCACGAAGATCTATACCACGGGCGCTGCCGAGGCCGACTATATCGCCACATGGGCCTTCAATCCCCATGCCCCTGGCGCGGCCGACAACCCGCTCGCCGGCATGCAGTTAAACCTCATCCCTCCCGATGCCAGGGGTGTGACGATCCATCGAGACTGGGATCCGATCGGACAGCGGGCAACCGATTCCGGCACGATCACATTCGATCAGGTGGAGACCGATCCGGTACTCAACGCCACCATACCGGGCAAGTTCTCCCCGCCGCATGCTTCCTTGCGCTACCAGGCCGGCTTTGCGGCGATCATGATCGGCTCCGCAATCGGAGCGCTGCGTGAGGCGGCAGGTTTCGTCAGCGCCAAAAGCCGACCCTGGCCATCCGCCGGGGTGGACAACGCTGCGGACGACCTGCTGACGCGCCGGCTTGCCGGCGAGCTGACCGCCGATCTCGTTGCGGCCTATTCGCTGCTTCTTACCGTTGCCGATCTGCTCGACGCCCATGAACGCGGCGAGATCGACCGCACGGCGCTCGCCATTCCGGTTTATGCGGCAAAGGTCTCGGCGCACAGGGCGGCCCTTGCTGCAGCATCCGAGATCTTCACGCTCATGGGCACGCGCTCCGTGGCTCGTTCGAACGGCTTCGACCGGCACTGGCGAAATATCCGCGTGCTGTCACTCCATGATCCCGTTCAATGGAAGCAGGCCGAAATCGGCCGCCATGTGTTGACCGGATGGAACCCCGAACCCGGACTTTATCAATGACAGGTTCCGGTATCGAACGCCTTTACGGACTGGCGCCGGTTACGATCGGGCTCGCGGTTTTGTCGCTGTTGCTGGTTCTGCTTGTCGCATCGGCGGGCGCCGATCCCCGCGCCGCCATCGTCGAGCTTGCCTATGGCGCGTTCGGGGAACGCTATCTGGTCGCCGAGACGGTCGTTACCGCCATTCCGCTGGCGCTCGTCGGGCTCGGTGTGATTCCGGCGCTGAGAGCCGGCCTGTTCACGATCGGCAGCCAGGGACAGTTGATCGCCGGGGCCGCGGTGTCGGTGGCGCTGATCGAGGCGTTTTCCGGTTTCGGCGCAGTCGCTCTGCTGGCTATCGGCTTGATCGGCGGGGTTTGCGGCGGTGCTTTTTACGCCCTCATACCCGCCTTCCTGCGCAGCCGTTTTTCCGTCAATGAGATCCTCTCTACGTTGCTTTTGAACTACATCGCTGCAATCGGTCTGGTCTGGCTTCTCAAGGGGCCGCTCGCCACGGCGGCGCAGACAGCGACGCCGCGTAGCGATGCCCTGCCGGACGCGGCCGTGATTCCGCTTTTCATGGAAAACACGCGTCTTCACTGGGGCATCGTCCTTGTCCCGGTTCTGGCGGCTCTTCTCCTCTACTGGATGCGGACGGGAAGCAGGCTGAAGTTCGATATCTTTTCCACTCACCCACCGCTGGCTGCTCGTCTGGGGCTCAGCGAACATCGCGCTGTATACGGCACGCTCATCTTCTCCGGTGTCGCCGCGGGTCTTGCAGGCTGGGTGCAGGTGGCCGGCGTCACGCACACGCTCTACGCTTCAGTGGATGGCGGGCTGGGCTTCCGTGGAATTCTGGTAGCGGTGCTCGGAGGGCTACATCCTATCGGTGCGGTCGCCGCCGCGCTCTTTCTTGCGGCGTTGAGCACCGGGGCACAAGGCGTGCAGCTCGGAACCGGCGTACCGGCGGCAATCGCCATCGTCGCCGAGGGGTTGATCCTGCTTTTCGCAGCGATCCTTTTCACGCGGCGAAAGGTCTGAGGTTAGCGATGGACTGGTCCGATCCCATTTTCTGGGAAATCGTGCTTGGCGGCATGATACGTCTGGCGACGCCTGTTTTTCTTGCGGCGATTGGCGAAATGATCACGGAGCGCGCCGGCACGATCAATCTCGGCATTGACGGCATCATGACCGCCGGCGCTTTCGCCGCCGTCGTGGCGGCCAATCTCGCAGGCTGGCCCGCGGGCGTCGGGGCAGCCCTCGTGACAGGAGCACTTTACGGGCTGCTTCTGGCGCTTTGCGTCATCCGGTTTCAAGCGAACCAGATCGTCGTGGGCATTGCGCTTTCTCTGATCGGTGCCGGCCTTACCTCCTATTTTTTCCAGCTCTGGCAGCCGTCCGGGCAGGTGGCCATCTTCGTGCCTCTGGTTCCGAAGCTTGATATCGCCTGGCTTGGCGGGGCGCCGTTCGTCGGAACCATTCTCTTCGGCCAGAATGTCTTCGTCTACGGCATGGTCGTGCTGCTCGCCGTCAGCCTGTTCGTAATGCAACGCACGCGGATCGGGCTTGCGCTGCGCGCTGTCGGTGACGATCCGGCGGCGGCGAGCCTGCGCGGCGTCCATGTCACCCGCGTCCGCTATCTGGCCCTGACGCTCGGCGGCGCATTGATGGGGCTTGCCGGCGCCTCGATCACACTCGGCGTCCTTGGCTCCTTCAATGACGGGTTGACGAATGGCCGGGGCTACATTGCGCTCGCTGTGGTGATGATCGGCCGCTGGTCTCCTCTCGGGGCGTTCTGCGGCGCCCTGGCGTTCGCGTTCTTCGACAGCCTCGGCCTGCGCTGGCAGGGCGCGTCAAACGGGATTCCGTCGGAAGTCTTCTCAATCCTGCCTTATGTCATGACGCTCGCGGCTCTTGTTCTGACCTCCAGAGGAAAAGTTGGCCCACGAGCGCTGTGACGAATGTGGCGGAAAGGCATTCTACCAAATAATACATAAATAACATGTAATTACTGTAAAATTGAACGTGGACGCTATATTCGTCTGAGCCGAAAGATCGAAAGGGAAAAACATGACCAGGCAAATTCGTTTCAATGCGTTCGAGATGAACTGCGTCGGTCATCAGTCGCCGGGGCTATGGGCACATCCCCGCGACAAGTCCTGGAAGTACAAGGATCTCGACTATTGGCAGGATCTGGCGCGTACGCTGGAGCGTGGCATCTTCGACGGTATCTTCATTGCAGACGTGATTGGATATTATGACGTCTACAAGGGCTCGAATTACCACGCGATCCAACAGGCGGCGCAAATTCCGGTCAACGATCCCCTGCAGCTCGCAGCGCCGATCGCACTTGCCACCGAGCACCTCGGCATCGGGATCACCGCCTCCACGTCCTTCGAACACCCCTACACCTTCGCGCGGCGTCTTGCGACGGCCGACCATCACACGAAGGGCCGCATCGGCTGGAACATCGTCACCTCCTATCTCGAAAGCGGAGCGAAAAACGTTGGACAGACCGGCCTGAAGGCGCACGACAACCGCTATGAAGTGGCCAGCGAGTATCTTGAGGTCATCTACAAGCTGCTGGAGGGTTCATGGGAAGACGGAGCGGTGCGGCGCGACCGGGAGGGGCGCATATTCACCGATCCCACCAAGGTTCACGAGATCGGACACAAGGGCAAATATTTCGACGTGCCGGGCTACGGACTGACGGAACCGTCCCCGCAGCGCACTCCCGTCCTTTATCAGGCGGGGACATCCTCGGCCGGGCGCCATTTCGCTTCAAGCCACGCGGAATGCATTTTCATAGCCGCTCCGACCAAGGAGATCCTCAAGGCTCACGTCGCCGATATCCGCGCTCGCGCAGCGGCGGTCGGCCGCGATCCGCGCAAGCTCTATTTCTACAATCTCCTGACCGTCATCGTCGATGAAACGGAGGAGAAGGCGAAGAAGAAATACGAGGAGTACCTGCAATACGTGTCCTATGACGGCTCCCTGGTTTTCATGTCGGGCTGGACCGGCATCGATTTCGGCTCCTATGCACCAAACGATACGGTACGGCATGTCGAGACCAATGCAGGACGCGCCGCCATCCATGCACTGACGGCTGCCGGTGCGGGTTCCGCCTGGACGATTGATCAGGTGGCAAAATGGGGTGGCATCGGTGGCCTGGGACCGGTCATCGTGGGCTCGCCCTCGCAGGTTGCCGACATCCTGCAGGAATGGGTGGAAGAGACCGACGTCGACGGCTTCAACCTCGCCTACGCGGTGACACCGGAGAGCTTCGAGGACGTCGTGGAGTATCTTGTGCCCGAACTCCAGAGGCGCGGAGCCTATCCGACCGCCTACAAGCCGGGAACGCTGCGTGAGAAGCTTTTCCGAGACGGGCCACTGCTGCCCAGTAATCACCCGGCTGAGTCTTATCGCAGGCTCCATTCCGACCAGCGCGACGCTTCTTGACTGATCGGGCAGCTTCGGCCAGTGGGCAGGTGACTTGTGGATCACCCCTTGAATGGAGTCTAGACGTGAGCTTCTCCCTCGTGGTCCGAAGCGGGCTTGAAGCGTTCTCAAAGCTGAGCGGGAACGACAGCCACCGGTGGTGACTTGTCGTCAGGGTCCCCCTAAACCCCAAAACGAATCGACACGCCCGGCGCAAATCATTCCTCCTGACAGGCCGCGACGATGCGCTTGCTGGTTGCCTGAAGCAATGGCAGGAGGCTCTTCGCGCGGTCTGGTGTCAGGCGTTGCGAGATGCTGGAAATGGTAAGCGCGAGATAGGAGGCACCGTTTGGGTTTGGGACCGGGACTGTCAGGCCTGCCACGCCGACAAAGGTTACGTCGCGCGCCCAGCCGAACCCCTTTCGCCGCACCATGTCGATTTCTTCCCGCAGGCCTGTGGCGTCCGTTTCGTGAAACAGTGATGGTGTCTGCATAGCCCGCAGGATGATGTCCTCGGCTTCTTCCTCTGACATCGCGCCGAGCAGTGCGCGCCCCGAATGGCCACTCACGAGGTGCAGGGTCTGGTTGGCGGAAACGACATGCGTACGCACGGGATACGCACCCTCGCACCGTAGTAGATAGTGGGCTTGATCACCTCTTCGCATGGCGAGATAGACGGTATCGCCGCATTCATCGGCCAGTGCCTGAACGATTTCCCGCAGCTTGCGCAGGTCGCTCATGGGACTGGGCGCGTTCAGGCCCATCTCATAGACCACCGAGCCGAGCTGATATCGGCGTTCGGCTGTTCTGCGAATGAAACGCTCACCAACCAGTGTATTGAGAATCCGGTGAGCCGTTGGCCGGCTCAATCCGGTTGCCTGGGTGACATCGATAAGTCGCGCGCCCCGCTGCCCATGGCGGGAAACCTCGCGGAGGATGGCGCAGGTTCGTTCAACCACCTGGCTCTTTCCGTCGCTTTCTTCCGCTGACACCTAAATTCCCCCTAAAGTCCGATTATCGGACTTAAATACAGAGCGTCCCGGATAATTGCAAATGATGTCTTGCCTAAATTCAAAATACGATGATTTTAGAAGTGTTTTCGAGTCCAATATATGGACTTTTCGGGAGAGATCAGGAATGGAAAATCGTTTTGAAGGGCGAGTCGCTGTTGTAACCGGTGGCGCACGAGGTATCGGCTTGGCTGTAGCCAAGAGGCTTGCCGGGGAGGGCGCCAGGGTGGCCATATGGGACTTGCGTGGGGCAACAGAAGCTGCGGCGGCGCTGGGCAAGAACTCGATGGGTGTCGCGGTGGATGTGAGTGACGAGTCCTCCGTGATCGAGGCCATGAGGCAAACGCGGGCACAACTCGGTCCGGCCGACATAATGATCACTGCGGCCGGCATCACGGGGCCGACGCAGCCCGTTCAGGGGCATCCCTATGCGGAATGGAAGCGGGTCGTCGATATTCATCTCGGCGGCGTCTTCCTGTGCTGCAGGGCTGCGCTCGATGACATGGTGGCGCGAGATTATGGGCGCATCATTACGATTGCGTCAGTGGCGGGCAAAGAGGGCAATCCGAACGCATCCTCTTATTCGGCCGCGAAGGCGGGCATAATCGGCTTCACGAAATCGCTGGGCAAGGAACTCGCCGCAACGGGCGTGCGTGCCAATGTCATCGCGCCCGGCCTCATCAATACGCCGTTGATGGAGCAGCTTCCGCCGGAACAGGTTCAGTTTTCTCTGGGTAAGATCCCGCAGGGGCGTTTTGGTACTGTCGAAGAGTGCGCTTCGCTCGTTGGCTGGCTTGCGTCGGAGGAGTGCTCGTTCAACTCTGGTGCGGTCTTTGATCTTTCCGGCGGTCGCGCGACCTACTGAGTCCATTTAATGGACAAGTGAAAGTTTCTCGTCAGCCTGTCATGAAATCTGAAAATCGGAATTTTTCGGTGAAAAAAGATCCTTTTTGCAGGAAATTCCAATTATTTCCCATCGAGGAAGGTTTTTCGGATTTGATGCAAGGCAAGAAAAATTTCCATTAAGTCCGAATAGTGGACGCTTCAAGTTGACCGCATGTCCCAGTCTGCGGCAACTTCGCGAACAGGAGGAGCCGGGTCCGTGAACGTGAGGGAGCGTTCATTCGGGGCGCCGGCCATGGGGGAGCCCGGCCTGAACTGATTGTCGATCCGGTTTCGGCGCATGCCCGAGGGTGTGCGCCGAATGGGTCGAGTTGCGCCTAAAGGGAGGAAGCACAATGAAATTCAATCGTATCTTCGTCATCTCCGGTCTCATGGCCACCCTTTCGTCGGTGGCCTACGCCGAGGATACATTCAAGTTCGCCATGATCGATCCCTTCTCCGGTCCGGCCGCGGTCGTGACCGAACGGATCAATAAGGTCCTCAGTCACTCCGTTGCCGAGGTCAATGCGAACGGCGGCCTGAACGGCCAGAAGATCGAAATCCTGACCTTCGACAACAAAATGTCCCCGCAAGAAACGGCGATCCAGGCGCAGAAGGCGATCGATGCCGGCGCCCGCATCCTTCAGACGAGCGTTTCCTCGTCGAATACGTTCGCTCTTGTCGATTTCGTGCGCAAGTACAACCGCCGCAATCCCGACAAGCGGGTGATGGTATTCGACGGCGCATCCCATGACCCGGCGACGACCGGAGCCAAGTGCAGCCCCTACAGCTTTTCCTGGGTGCTCAACGCCAACATGAAGACGGCCGGCCTCGCTTCCTACCTGAAGACCCGTCCGGATATCACCAAGGTTTTCCTGCTGAACGCAGAGGGCTCTTCCGGGCAGACCACGCGTCAGAGCGTGATCGACATGGTCGGCAAGGCGCGCCCGGATATCGAATGGGTCGGCGATGATACGCACCCGTTGCAGAAGATCACGGATTTTGCGCCCTACATCGCCAAGATCCGCGCCTCGGGTGCACAAGCCGTCATCACCTCCGACTGGGGCGCCGATCTGGCGCTGGTGCTGAAGTCGGCAGGAGAATCCGGCCTTGGTGTGGAGTGGTTCACCTATTTCTCGACAGGCCCCGGTGCTCCGACGGCAATTGCCCAGGCAGGCCTCAAGGATCTCGTCTACTCGGTCTTCGATGGCGACGCCGGTATCGATAATGCGGAACTGAAGGCGTTCGAGACCTCCTTCCGCGTGGAGCAGGGCATATCCGCAAGCCCGTTCCCCGGTGATACTTCAGCCATCCGCGCTCTCGCGGAGGCGGCAAAGAAGGCTGGTTCCAACGAGACCGGTGCACTCGCGTCCGCGCTTGAAGGCGTAGAGTTCAAGACGGTCTACGGTGCGCCGGCGACGATGCGTCCCGATGATCACCAGATCATCACCCAGATGGCAGTTTCGACCTTTGGCCCGGTTTCCGGTGATGCGCTGGACGAGGACAAGACCGGCTGGGGCTGGACAAACGTTGCTATCATCCCCGCGACGGACGTCACGTTGCCTTCGACCTGCAACATGGATCGCTCCTGAAACGGAACGTCTGCAGCGGGTCTGGCTCAGGCTCGCTTTCAGCCGCACGACCAATACAGTCGAGAGTGACACGATGCCAGTTCAATACCCCTATCGCGAAGTCGTTTCCGGTCTCGGTTTTCCCGAAGGGCCGGTGGTTCTGCCCGACGGATCCCTGATCGTATGCGAGATCCAGCACCGCTGCCTTACGCAGATCGCGCCGGACGGAACGAAGACGATGTTGCTGACGATCGATGGCGCCCCGAACGGGGCAGCCATCGGCGCGGACGGCGCGCTTTACATCTGCAACAACGGTGACGGTTTCGCCTGGGGCGAGCCGGGTGGCTGGACGCAGCCTGTTGGCGGCAACCCCGCCTATTCCGGAGGTCGTATCGAACGGGTGGATTTGCAGACCGGCGAAGTGCGGGAACTCTATCGCGAAGTGGGCGGGCACGCGCTGCTGATGCCCAACGACATCGTCGTCGATAGCGATGGTGGTCTCTGGTTTACCGACCATGGCATCCGCGACGCGCGCGGGTTTCGCCATGGCGGACTTTATTATGGCAAACCTGACGGATCTCATGTCCACGAAGTCGCCTATCCGATCACCACGGCCAATGGTGTCGGCCTCTCTCCGGATGGCAGGACGGTCTATGTTGCCGAAACAGAGACCGGCCGCCTCTATGCCTATCCGATCACCGGGCCGGGGCAAATTACAGCGCCATCTCCGGCAAGGCCGGGAGACGCCATTCTGGCGCAGATCGAGGGGTTCAAGCGCTATGACAGCCTGGCCGTCGAAGCCTGTGGCAACATCTGCGTGGCCGGGCTGACGCCGGGCTGCATCACGGTCATTTCGCCTGATGGCAAGGAAGTCGAGACCGTCGAGATGCCGGACGAATTCTCCACAAACCTGGCCTTCGGCGGACCGGACATGAAGACCGCCTTTGTCACCCTTTCCGGCAAGGGACGGGTGATCGCGGTCGATTGGCCGCGACCGGGCCTCAAACCGAACTTTTCGGGACTATGACGATGAGCATCGATGTCCTCACCTTCTCGCTGCTGAACGGCGTGCTCTATGGCATGCTGCTTTTCCTGCTTGCCTCCGGGCTCACGCTGATCTTTTCGATGATGGGCGTCCTCAACTTCGCCCACGCCAGCTTCTTCATGGTGGGCGCCTATCTCGGCTTCGCGATCTCCCGCCATACCGGCTTTTTCGCTGCTCTTATTCTTGCACCGCTTGCCGTCGGTATTCTCGGCATTCTGGTGGAGCGCTACGGCCTGAGGCGCGTGCATCGTTTCGGGCATCTGGGCGAATTGCTCTTCACTTTCGGTCTCGCCTTCGTACTGGAAGAGGCCGTGCAGATGATCTGGGGCCGTTCGCCGCAGGATTTCAAGGTGCCGGCCGTGCTTGATTTTCCCGCCTTCACCCTGTTCGGTGCGGATTATCCGGCATTCCGCATATTCATGCTTGCGGTCTCGGTCATCGTCTTCGTCGGTCTCGGATTGCTTCTGACCCGCACCCGTGTTGGCCTCATCGTCAAGGCGTCGCTCAACCATCCGGAAATGGTGTCCATGCTCGGTCACAATGTTCCGATGGTCTTCATGGGAGTGTTCGGCGTCGGTTCGGCACTCGCTGGTCTGGCAGGCGTTATCGCCGGCCCGGTTCTCGTCACGCAGCCTTCCATGGCGGCGGCGCTCGGACCGATCCTCTTCGTCATCATCGTGGTCGGCGGGCTTGGCTCCCTGACCGGGGCCTTCATCGCTTCGCTTCTCGTTGGTTTCATCCAGACCTTCGCGGTCGCAATCGACCTCTCGGTTTCCGATGTCTTCGGCCTCATCGGCATCCACAGCGCGCCGGCAATCTTCCGCGATGTGTGGAATGTCAGCGTCGCCCAGATCGGACCGGTCATCCCCTATCTGCTGCTCGTTCTCGTGCTGATCGTGCGGCCGGCAGGGCTTATCGGCAAGCGCATGTGACGGTTACCGGGAAAGACAGGATACGCGAATATGACTATCGGTACTGACATTTCCACGACGAACCGTCCTGCAGCCGGCATCGCCGTGCCGGGCATCGGGCCATGGCTTGCCGCAGCCGCTCTGCTTTTGGGTCTGCCACTGGTCTTCCAGGGCGACTCTGCGGTCTCGACCCTCAACTATCTCGGGATCATGGCGCTCTTTGCGCTTTCCTATAACGTGCTGCTCGGGCAGACCGGCCTGCTTTCACTCGGCCACGCGACCTTCTTCGGTCTTGGCGGTTTCGTGGTCTGTCACATCATCCTTGGCCTGTCCGAGGCGGGGTTGTCCTTTCCGCTCCCGCTCGTGCCGTTGTTCGGTGGCTTGGCGACGCTGCTGCTCGGCGTGTTCGCCGGCTGGCTCGCTTCGGCAAGGGGCGGCATGCCCTTTGCCATGATCACGCTCGGCCTCAGCGAACTCGTCTATGCGGCGGCCGCCCTGTTTCCCTCGATCTACGGATCGGAAGAGGGCATCGGCATCGATCGCATGGAACTCGGCTCCTTCCTCGGTTTCGATTTTGCCTCGCCCGTTCACGTCTATTACGTGATCGCCGCCTGGCTGCTCGTCTGCGCTTTCCTGATGTATTATCTCGCACGCACCCCCCTCGGCCTGCTTTCGAACGCCGTGCGCGACAATGCCGAACGTATCGAGTTTCTCGGCTTCTCCGCTCGCCGGGTGCGTATGCTGAGCTACGCCATCGCCTCCGGTTTCGCAGGCGTTGCCGGTGGTCTTGCGGCACTCAACTTCGAGATCATGACGGTGCATGAACTCAGCGCCGGCCAGTCCGCGCTGGTGTTGATCATGACCTATATCGGCGGTACCCGGGTTTTCTTCGGCCCCATTCTCGGTGCCGTCGTGATCGGTCTCATGAAGATCTGGCTCTCCGATGTGACGCCTGCCTGGCAGCTCTATTTCGGCCTGCTTTTCATCTTCGTCGTCATGGTCGCGCCGGGCGGTCTCGCGGGTATGGTCCTGGGCGGCGCATCGCTCATCCGTTCAAGGCGGTTGAAAGTTGAAGCGCCGTTGCTTGCCGCGGTCGCCTGCACCGGTGCGGCAACTGTCGCGGGCGTGATTTTCCTGATCGAGCTTGGTTACCGGATCGGCCTCGATGCCGCCCTTGGTCCCGATCTTGTCGTCCTCGGCGTTCCGCTTGACGCGCAATCTGTCTGGTCATGGTTGCTTGCCCTCGCGCTCGCGGTGGGCGGGTCTCTTGCCACCCGTGCAGTCGTTGGCAGTTTGAATGGACTGCGGCAGACGCTCGCCATCACGGAAAAAGGAGCGGTGTAATGACCAACAGTCTCGAAATCCGCGATCTCACGAAGAGCTTCGGTCCGGTCGCAATCATTCGCGGCATCAATCTCGATCTCCGGCAGGGAGAACGTCATGCCCTGATCGGCCCGAACGGCGCCGGCAAGTCCACCCTGTTTCACCTGATATCCGGCAGGCTTACGCCGACATCCGGGACGGTCCGCCTGAACGGCAGGGAGATCCAGGGCAGGAGCCCTGCCGCCATCTGCCATGCGGGCCTCGCGCGCAGCTTCCAGATCACCAACATCTTTCCGGAAATGTCCGTGCTCGACAATCTGCGTTGCGGCGTGCTCTGGCGGCTCGGTCATCGCTACAGCATTCGCCGCGTGCTTGGCAGGATGCCGGATGTTGCGGAGACGTGCGATCAGTTGCTGGAAGAGGTCGGTCTCACCGGCCGCCGCCATCACCGGGCCGATACGCTGACCTATCCGGAACAGCGGGCGCTGGAACTCGGACTGGCAATCGCAAGCGGTGCGCAGACTCTGCTGCTCGATGAGCCCATGGCCGGCATGAGTCACTCCGAAACCGCAGCCGCTCTCGCGCTCATCCGCAAGGTTACCGAGAACCGCACATTGCTGATGGTCGAGCATGACATGGGCGTGATCTTCGAACTGGCGGACCGCATCTCCGTTCTGGTCTACGGCGAGATCATCGCGACCGGTACGCCGGAGGAAATCCGTTCCAACAAGGCGGTCCAGGAAGCCTATCTCGGGACCGCGATGGAGAAGGCCGCATGAACGCTCCCGTTCGCGAAGTCGCACCACACGTTCCCGCTGACGTCCTTCTGGAGGTCGCGGGCCTTCATGCCTGGTACGGCAAGAGCCATATCCTGCATGGGGTCGCTCTCAGCGTCGGGCGCGGCGAAATCGTCAGCCTTCTCGGCCGTAACGGCGCGGGCCGGTCGACGCTTCTGAAGGCGATCATGGGTGCGGTCGACATGCGTGGCGACGTGCGTCTCGCCGGCCGGCAGCTCGCCGGCATGAAACCTCATCAGGTGGCGCGGGCCGGACTGGGCTATGTGCCGGAAAGCCGCGATGTCTTCGCTGATCTCACCGTGCGCGAAAACCTGCAGCTCGGCCTGAAGGCGAAAGGCGAGGGCCGCTGGAGCATGGAAGATATCTTCGGGCTCTTTCCGGTCCTCAGGACCCGCGCGGACACCCGCGCCGGCGTGCTCTCCGGCGGTGAACAGCAGATGCTCACGATCTGCCGTACCCTGATCGGCGACCCTGATCTCATCATGATCGACGAACCGACAGAAGGTCTTGCGCCGAAAATGGTGATGGCGGTTGGGGAATTGCTGCGCCGGATCGCCGAACGCGGCGTTTCCATTCTGCTCGTGGAGCAGAAGCTGGTGATCGCCATGGAGGTCAGCCATCGGCTCTATGTCATGGGCCATGGCGAAATCGCGTTCGAGGGAACGCCGCAATCCCTGCTGGACAATCCGGAAGTCCGTGCCGAATGGCTGGAGGTTTGACGAAATGACAAAACAACGTCCCGTAGCCGTCGTCACCGGCGGTCGCCAGGGTCTGGGGCGCGCGATCGCGCTGGAACTCGCCCGTCGTGAATTCGACGTCGCCGTTCTCGACCTTGTCGAAGACGAGAAAGCCGAGGGCCTGAAGGCGGATCTGGCCGCGCTCGGTGCCCGTGCCCATTTCGGCGTGATGGATCTTGCTGCGATCGAGACCCATGAGGGCGCCCTCGACGGCGTTGAGGCAAACCTCGGTCCGATCGATGCGCTGATCAACAATGCCGGTATTGCATCGCGGCCATTGACCGACATTCTCGACATCTCCGCGGAGGCATTCGACCGCAATCTCGGCATCAACCTGCGCGGCAGCTTCTTTCTGACCCAGGCAGTCGCGCGGCGGATGCTCACCCGGACGGTGGAGACATATCGGTCCATCACCTTCATCACCTCGATTGCCGCTTCGCATGCGTCGCCGGATCGCAGTCCTTACTGCGTGTCCAAGGCTGGTCTCTCCATGACTGCGTGCCTCTTCGCTGATCGGCTCGGCGGAAATGGTATTGCCGTGCATGAAGTCCGTCCCGGCTTCATCCGCACTGAAATGACCGGCTCTGCGCCAACCGGAAAGATCGACGCCTATATCGAGAACGGAACCGTTCCCATGCGCCGGTGGGGGCAATCCGGTGATATCGGCGCGGTCGTCTCGGCCCTTGCGGCCGGGGCTCTGCCCTATGTGACCGGCCAGCCGATCTACGTTGACGGAGGGTTTCACATCCCGACCGCCTGATCCGTCGCAAAGGCCTGCCTGAAGGGGCAGGCGAGACAAACCGAACCGACATCATGAGCGCATCCGCAACGCGGATGCGAACGGAGGTGCTTTGCCTCCGATCCGCAATCGAAAGGAGACCCAAGTGCTTGATCGACCCAAACCGCAGGAAAAGGAAGTCGTCGTTGGCGGCGTCACCGTGCGTTACCGTGTGGACGGACCTGAGAACGGCCGCTTGCCGCTGGTGATGGTGCATGGCACTGCCGGCAGCATCGACGGCCATTACGGCTACCTGTTTCCCATGATGGCCTATCGCCAGCGTGTCATCGCGCTGGAATTTGCCGAACCTGAGGGCGAGACGCTGGAGCTCGACCAACTCGTCGCACAGGTGCAGGCTGTCATCGACGCCGAACGCCCGGGCAAGCCCGTCGCCCTGATGGGCTATTCGCTTGGCGCCGTGGTTGCTGCCGCGACAGCGGCCCTCCTTGGAAAGCGCATCGAGAACCTGATCCTGATCGCCGGCTGGCAGAAGACGGATACCCATCAGCTCTTCCGAAACAAAGTCTGGAAGGCGCTACGCAACGACGGCTCCGCATCGTTGACGGAATACATGACCTTCTGCGCCTTCTCGCCAGCCTTCATGAATATCAGGACGGTGGACGACATGGCGGCAGCCGCGGGCATGCTGAACGTCACCCCCTTCGTCGAAAAGCAGATGGATCTCAACACGCGCATCGATATCGCCGCCGCGGTCGAGACCATC
This sequence comes from Rhizobium sp. ACO-34A, assembly GCA_002600635.1. Classification (NCBI taxonomy): domain Bacteria; kingdom Pseudomonadati; phylum Pseudomonadota; class Alphaproteobacteria; order Hyphomicrobiales; family Rhizobiaceae; genus Rhizobium; species Rhizobium sp. ACO-34A. The sequence continues at coordinate 58,604 of CP021372.1, forward strand.
ACCGCGAGAACGCTGGTGATCGGCTGCACCTCCGACATGATGGTGCCAAAGCACCATTCGAAGGCGTTGTTCGGCTCCATTCCGGACGCCCGGTATACGGAAGTGCCGTCGGGTCATGCGGTGGTGCATGAGCGGCCTGCCGAGCTTTTCTATCACATCGACAATTTCACCCGTCTGCCCGGCACCCATCCGGCCGGCACGATCATTCCTGCCCAGAAGCCTTGAGGAGGCGAACATGACCACTCACACGAGCATTCTCATCATCGGTGCTGGGTTCGCCGGGCTTGGCATGGGCATCCAGCTGCGCCGGGCGGGCCGAGAGGATTTCCTGATCATCGAGCGCGCCTCGGATGTCGGCGGCACCTGGCGCGACAACCATTATCCCGGTGTCGCCTGCGACGTGCCATCCCACCTTTATTCCTTCAGCTACCTCACCAATCCCAACTGGAGCCGTGTCTTCTCTCCCGGTGGCGAAATTCTCGACTACATGCGCGGTTGCGCGAAAGACGAAGGGCTGCTGCCGAAGATCCATTTCGAAACGGATATGCTCGAGTGCCGCTGGGATGCGGGCGCCGGACAGTGGGTGGTGAATACCTCGAAAGGTGTCTACACCGCGCCGATCCTGATTACCGGGACGGGACATCTGGCCGACAGCCGCTTGCCGGATGTCCAGGGCCTCGACAGCTTCACGGGTGCGTCCTTCCACTCCGCCGGGTGGGATCATTCCATCGATCTCAAGGGCAAGCGTATCGGGGTCGTGGGATCCGGCGCATCCGCGATCCAGGTCGTGCCGGAAATGCAGAAACTGGCTTCCGAACTCGTGGTGTTCCAGCGTTCGGCCCCCTACATGATCCCGCGCGCCGACCGGGCCTATACGGAAGGTGAAAAGCGCCTGTTCCAGCGCGATCCGGAAACGGTCGATGCCCTGCGTTCGGAAATCTTCTGGGGCGGTGAATTCAACTTCGCCCAGCGTCGCAACATCCCGCGCTACCTGAACGAAGCGAAGAAGATGGCGCTCGGACATCTCGATACGCAGGTTGCCGATCCGACGCTCAAGGCCAAGCTGACGCCGGACTATGAGATCGGCTGCAAGCGACTGCTGATTTCCAACACCTATTATCCGGCGCTTTGCGCGGAAAACACGGTTCTGGAAGCTTCCGCGCTCGCCCGCGTCGAAGGTTCGAAGGCATATGGTGCAAGCGGCGAGGCCTATGATCTCGACGTGCTGATCTTTGCGACCGGCTTCGAGGCGGTTCGCCCCCCCTTCGCCAAGCGCATTTTCGGCACGGAAGGTATCAGCCTCGACGACCATTGGGACAAGGGGATGCAGGCGCATGACTCCATCGCCGTGCACGGCTATCCCAACCTCTTCATCATCAACGGTCCGAACACAGGCCTTGGCCATAATTCCATCGTCTACATCATCGAGGCGCAGGTCGATTACATCCTCGGCGCTCTCGACCATGCCGAGACCCGTGGCATCGCCGTGATGGAAGCCCGCAAGGATGCCGAGGATGCCTATATGGACCGCCTACACGAGCGTTCGCAGGGAACGGTCTGGCTCGCTGGCGGTTGCAAGAGCTGGTACGTAGACGACCGGTCCGGTCGCCTTACGCTTGTCTGGCCGGACTTCGCGCATTCCTTCCGCGACGAAAACGGCACGTTCCATCCCGGCGACTACGTCACGCAGCCCGAGCGCATCGCCGCCGAATAAGGAGACCTCCATGTTGAATGGCAAGACTATCATCGTCACGGGTGCTGCTTCCGGCATCGGGGCGGAAACCGCGCGGCAGATCAAGGCCGCCGGTGGTCGTGTGATTGCTCTCGACCGCAACGAGCCTGCCTTCCCTGTCGATGCCTTTCACAAGATCGACCTGACAGACGAGGCTGCCGTCGATGGTGCGATAGCCGCGTTGCGTCCGCTCAAGGCCGACGGGCTCGCCAACATTGCCGGCGTGCCGCCGACCGCATCGCCGCAGGTAGTGTTGACCGTCAATCTGGTTGCGTTAAAGAGGCTGACGCTCGGTCTCGTCGACAGCCTTGCGGACAGAGCCTCGATCGTCAATCTGGCGTCGCTGGCCGGTCTTGGCTGGGAAGGTAATGTCGCCGCCATCAAGGCGGCGTCGGGGCTCACCCATGCCGGTGTGGCAGGCTTCTGCGCCGAGCATGCGATCACGGCGGAGAACAGCTATTTCTTTACGAAGCAGGCGCTCGTGGCCTGGACCCATGAACACCGCTGGACATGGCGGGAACGTGGCATCCGCATCAATGCGGTCAGTCCCGGTCCCGTCGAAACGCCGATCTTGGTCGATTTCCTCGAGACGCTCGGCGAGCGGGCGGAAGAGGACATGCGCATCATGGATCGGCCAGGTACGCCACTGGACATAGCTCCCGTCGTCGTATTCCTGTTGTCGGAGGGATCGCGCTGGATCCGCGGCGCGAATATTCCCGTCGATGGTGGCATGCGGGCGCATATCGATGCGACGACCGCCGGCCTGTCCTGAGAACGAAGCGAGGAGACGAATAACGATGACCCTGCAATTGCTGATCGGCGGGAAGGACCACGCCGCTTCTGGCGACCGAGCCTATGAACGCCATGATCCCGTAACAGGCAAGGTTGCCTCTGTAGCTGCTGCGGCGACACCTGCCGATGCACTCGCCGCTGTGAATGCTGCGGCAAAGGCCTTTGCCGTCTGGTCTGCCAAGGGCCCCGAGGCTCGCCGTTCCGTGCTGATGAAGGCGGGGGAGATCATGGAACACCGTGCCGGCGATTTCATCTCGGCGATGGTCGAGGAGACAGGCGCGACGAAGACCTGGGCCGGCTTCAACGTCCATCTGGCCGCCGGTATCCTGCTTGAGGCCGGCGCCATGACCACCCAGATCGGCGGCGAAGTCATCCCTTCCAACAAGCCCGGCACGCTGGCGATGTCGGTCGCCCGCCCGCGCGGCGTCTGCCTCGGTATCGCGCCGTGGAACGCGCCGGTCATTCTCGGCACGCGAGCAGTCGCGATGCCGCTCGCCTGCGGTAATACTGTGGTGCTCAAGGCATCGGAAATGTGCCCTCGCACCCATCGGCTGATCGGTGAGTGCCTGGTGGAAGCCGGATTGCCGGAAGGGGCGATCAACGTCATCAGCAATGCGCCGGAGGATGCGGCCGAGGTGGTGAAAGCTCTCGTAGAGGCTCCCGCCGTTCGTCACGTCAACTTCACCGGCTCGACGGCTGTCGGCCGCATCATCGGTCGATTGGCCGGTGAGAATCTCAAGCCGGTATTGCTGGAACTCGGCGGCAAGGCTCCGTTCGTCGTTCTGGACAGCGCGGACATCGACGGAGCGGTGAATGCAGCGATCTTCGGCGCCTTCATGAACCAGGGTCAGATCTGCATGTCGACGGAGCGGATCATCGTGGTCGAGGCGGTTGCCGATGACTTTGTCAGCCGCCTGGCCAAGCGCGCCTATGTCCTGCCCTATGGCGATCCACGCGGCGATGTCGTGCTGGGTTCGCTGGTCAACCCGAGTGCTGCTGAAAAAATGGATGGCCTGATTGCCGATGCCGTCTCCAAGGGTGCCAAGGTCGTCGCGGGCGGCGTGCGTCACGGTGCCGTCCATTCGGCGACGCTTCTCGATGGTGTGACATCCGAGATGCGCATCTATTCCGAGGAATCCTTCGGTCCGGTGAAGTCGATCATCCGCGTCAAGGATGCGGAAGAGGCCATTCGCGTCGCCAACGACACCGAATACGGTTTGTCCTCGGCAGTCTTTGCCCAGGATATCCGGCAGGCGCTCGACGTTGCCAACAAGCTCCAGAGCGGCATCTGCCATATCAACGGTCCGACCGTTGCGGACGAGCCACAAATGCCGTTCGGCGGTGTCAAGGCCAGCGGCTATGGCCGGTTCGGAGGAAAGGCCGCAATCGCCGAATTCACCGACCTCCGCTGGATCACCATAGAAGACGCCGGTCAGCACTATCCGTTCTGAAAGACACATCGGGGCGAGAAAATCGCCCCGATGTCTTGGAGTCCTGACCGTTCGGCTTCATGCAATCCATTCGTCGATGACATATGTGAGTGGGGGACGGGACGGCTTAATCTTTGTCAGGCCCACCTCGCAGATAACGGTCGCTGTATGGTCGTCTCCGCACACCGGAGAGTGCATGCGGCGGAGCTATTCGAACGCAATGTTCGAGTCGTCGGCAATAATGGACAATCGTGGCTTCAAACCGTCGGCCAACAAGGCGAAACACTGCTTCAGGTAGGTCCGTCTATCCTTGCCGCCTGGCCATTGCGGGGTCTGCGAGGTCTTGAGTGACGAGGCTCCGAAAACGACGTCCATGATCATGGCCGCTGCCAGCGCTGTATCGTTTATGCTTACCCGACCGACCGAGTTCTGCCGATCAAGCCATTCCTGAAGCAGGGTGATTGATTGCTCCGGGCCTTGTGCCTTGAGGATTGGCACCAGCTCGGGAAATTGATGGCTCTCCACCAGGAACATGGCCATCAGCGCGTCGCGTTTTCGGCCCGCCTCGTCGTCAAGATCGATCCGGAATATTTGCCCCAACGCCGTTTCCAGCGGAATGTCTGCATAGTCGCCCGGCAGCGCGAGCATGGTTTGCCGATGGTTGGCGACGACTGCGGCGAACAGATCGGTCTTGCCGGGAAAGAAACGATAGATGGAGGCCAGCGAAACGTGAGCGGCGGCGGCTATCTCCCCCATCGTCGTCTTGCCGTAGCCACGTTCGAGAAAGAGCAAGGCGGCTACGTCGACAATCGCGGTCCGTTGCTGCGTGTCTGCGACCACTTTCGGGCGGCCCCGGGGGCGACGCTCATCTGACGATTTCTCCTTCGGTTGGCCTGCGGCCCGATCGGACGTGGACATGATGCTTGCCTCACATTTGACGACTTTGATATTATGGATAATATTGATTACTGTAAATGCCTGTGGGGATCTGGGTTTGAGAATGGCTCAGCAACAGTCCGGTCGAAGTGAAGGACACGAATTTCGATGAAAACATTAAAAAGCCTGCGCCTTGTCTGGATTCCGCTGTTGGTGGCCGCATGTAGTCCTTCGGAGGATACGAAGCCAGTGACATCTGCGGTGGAGGTCGGATACGTCACGGCAAAATCCGAGGCTGTCCCTTATTCCATCGAGCTACGCGGTCGTGTGGTGGCGTTGGCGACCGCAGAAGTTCGTCCGCAGGTGGACGGTATCGTCCGCAAAATTGCGTTCACGGAGGGCCGGGAGGTCAAGGCCGGCGACGTCCTTTATGAAATCGACGACCGGAAGTTCAAGGCGGCTGTCGCGGCCGCTGAGGCCGCGTTGAAAAAGGCTGAAGCCGCGACGGCAAGTGCGCGGACGACGTATGACCGGAACAAATCCCTGGCCGAAACGAAGGCCGTCAGCGCACAGACCGTGGATGACGCGCAGTCGACGCTGTTGCAGGCGGAGGCTTCTGAAGAAGCGGCTCGGGCAGACGTCGAAACTGCCACGATCGATCTTGATAACGCAACGATCAAGGCGGCAATCGATGGCGTGATTGGCGTTTCTTCGGTGAGTGTGGGAGCACTGGTCACGGAAAACCAGACCGATGCCCTTGCGACCATTCGCCAGCTGCAACCCGTGCATGTGGATCTTGCCGATACGAGCACAAACCTGCTGCGTATCCGCGACGAAGTCGATTCCGGTAAGCTGCAGCGGCGGCAGGACGGGGGGCCGTTATCGACGAGCCTCAAGCTCGAAACCGGGAAAGACTATGGTCAGAAGGGTGAGGTCTCACTGGCTGACATGGTTGTTGGCGAGACAACCGGGACATTCACGGTTCGAGCGACTTTCCCCAATCCGGACCGGATTCTGGTGCCGGGCATGTTTGTGACTGCAAATGTCGAGCTGGGCACTCTTTCCAAAGCTTATCGTATTCCTCAGCGGGCGGTCGCGCGCGCCGATGATGGATCGGCTACCGTCTATCTCGTGTCTGACGGCAAGGCGAAACTCCAGACCGTGACGACAAATGGTTCGGTTGCGAACGACTGGATCGTTGTCGATGGCATCAAGGATGGCGATCAGCTCATTGTCGATGGCTTCCAGAAGCTTTCGGACGGGGTTGCGGTTCAACCCGTCGAGGCCACGATCGATGACAACGGCGTGGTCAAGCAGACCATGCAGAACGCAGATGAAGCCACAGCGGGAGAAAGCAAATGAATCTCCCGTCTCCGCGCAATGCTCTGGCGAGTTTCTTCATAGGGCGTCCTGTGTTTGCGATCGTGCTGGCAATCAGCACCATGCTTGCCGGCGTGATGGGCATTTACTCGCTGTCCATATCGCAATATCCCGACATTTCTCCCGTAACGGTTCGCATCAGCGCAACATATTCAGGCGCGACGGCCGAGGCCGTGGAAAACTCCGTCACGAAAAAAATCGAAAGCGCCATGACGGGCCTTGATGGCTTGCTCTACATGGAATCCACATCGAGCACCGGTTCTGCTTCGATCTCGCTGACCTTTGAGAATGGGACCGATGCGGAAATTGCGCAGGTGGAGGTCCAGAACAAGCTTTCACGCGTGGAATCACAGTTGCCTGACGCGGTGCAGGATGAAGGCGTCCAGGTCAGTCGTTCGCCTTCCGGCATCCTGATGATCGGCAACATCGTTTCCCGTGACGGGCGTTACACCTCCGATCAGCTTTCCGACATCATGTCGAGCCAGATCGAGGAGCGGATCGAGCGCCTCGATGGCGTGGGTTCGGTGCAGTCCTTCGGTTCGGGATACGCCATGCGGATTTGGCTGGATCCGGCGAAGATGGAAAAGTACCAGCTTGTGCCCGGTGACGTGACGGACGCGATCAGCGCACAAAATATCCAGGTCGCAGCCGGATCGATAGGCGCCACGCCGGTTGTGAAGGGCCAACAGCTCAAGGCCAGCATCGTTGCCCGCACCCAGATGACGTCGGTGGACGAGTTTCAGAGGATCATCCTCAAAACCTCGAGCGACGGTGCTGTCGTGCGCCTTGCAGATGTCGCGCGGGTCGAGATCGGCTTGGAGAGCTATGGTCAGAGTTCGACCTATAACGGCATGCCGGCAGCAGGTTTTGGCGTGCAGCTCGCCTCCGGAGCCAATGCCATCAACACCGCCGAACTCGTTCATGCGGAGCTTGACAGTCTCAAGAGCGGGCTGCCTGAAGGCGTGGAAATCGCCTACTCGTATGAGACCACCCCATTCGTCGAGCTTTCAATCGAAAAGGTCGTACACACGCTGATCGAGGCCATCCTGCTGGTCTTCGTCGTGCTGTTGCTTTTCCTGCAGAACCTGCGTGCGACCCTCATTCCGATGATCGCAGTGCCGGTTGTTCTGCTCGGTACATTCGGCGTATTGGCGGTACTTGGCTACTCTATCAACATGTTGACGATGTTCGCGATGGTGCTGGCAATCGGCCTGCTTGTCGACGATGCGATTGTCGTGGTGGAGAACGTCGAACGCATCATGCGAGACGAGAAGCTCTCCGCGCGATTGGCTACCGAAAAATCGATGGGCGAAATCACCGGCGCGCTGATCGGCATCGCGCTCGTGCTGACGGCTGTATTCATTCCGATGGCATTCTTCTCCGGTTCCGTCGGGGTCATCTATCGGCAGTTTTCGGTTACCATTGCGAGCGCGATGCTCCTTTCCGTACTTGTCGCGATCATCCTGACTCCGGCGCTCTGCGCCATGTTGCTGAAGCCCACCCATGGCGGACTGATGGCTCGATGGCTCGGCTGGTTCGACAGGGGTTTCGAACGCCTCACGGGCCGGTATGCTGCTTCGGTACGATATCTGGTTGTCCGGCCTTTGCGCATGTTTGTCGTGTTCGCAGCGCTTCTTGGAGCAGCTTACGGCCTCTACACCAAGCTTCCGACCTCGTTCCTTCCGGAAGAGGATCAAGGCGTCCTGATGACCCAGATCAGCCTGCCGGAAGGCGCGAACGCGGCTCGCACGCAGGCCGTGATCGATATCGTCGAGGATTATTTCCTCAATCATGAAAAGGATGCCGTCCAGAGCGTGTTCATGACGCTCGGCTTTGGTTTCAGCGGCACTGGCGAGAATGCTGCAATGGCCTTCGTTCGTCTCAAGGACTTCGATCAGCGAAGCGACGATCGCCTGCTGGCATCCGCAGTCCAGCAGCGTGGCTCCGCCTATTTCCGGAAAATTCGAGATGCGGAGGTGTTTGTGCTGCAGCCGCCGGCGATCCAGGGGCTTGGCCAGACAAGCGGCTTTTCGATGTATCTCGAAGACACCGGCAATAAGGGCAGGGATGCGCTGAGGGCGGCCAGCAACCAGCTTGCCGATGACTCTCGTGGGAATGCGCTGATCTCGGATATTCGAGGCAATACCCGGACGCTGGAAGCCCAGCTCAAGATCAACATCGATCAGGAGAAGGCAAGCGCGCTCGGCATCAGCCTTTCCGATCTCAACAGCATGATCAATACCGTCTTCTCGGGAACCAACGTCAACGACTTCATCTACAAGGGCGAGATCAAACCCGTCTATGTTCAGGCTGATGCCCCCTACCGAATGCAGCCCGGTGATGTCGATCTCTGGGCGGTCAAGAACAGCAATGGCGACATGATCCCGTTTTCCGCCTTTGCGAGCACGGAATGGGAGCAGGGCTCACCGTCCCTGGCGAGGTTCAACGGTACCGCGGCTATTTCAATCAATGGCTCGGCCGCGTCGGGGGTGAGTTCCGGCGACGCCATGACGGAAGCTGAAAAGCTGGTTGCCAATCTCGACGGTGGGTACAGTGCCTCGTGGTCGGGCCTGTCATATCAGGAGCGGTTGGCCGGCTCGCAGGAGGCATTGCTCTACGCGGTGTCGCTCGTGGTCGTCTTCCTTTGCCTTGCGGCGCTCTATGAAAGCTGGTCGATCCCGTTCTCGGTTATTCTGGCGGTCCCCGTCGGGGTGCTCGGGGCACTGCTGTTCGCCTGGCTGTTCGATCAATCCAACGACGTCTATTTCAAGGTCGGCTTGCTGACCACGATCGGGTTGACGGCCAAGAATGCCATTCTGATCGTGGAATTCGCAAAGGATCTCACGGATCAGGGAAAGAGCGCAATCGAAGCGGTCGTGGAGGCAGCTCGCCTGCGCTTGCGCCCAATCGTCATGACGTCTCTCGCATTCATTCTTGGCGTGTTGCCACTCGCCCGCGCGACGGGAGCCGGGTCGGCGGCCCAGAACGCAATCGGTATCGGTGTGATGGGCGGTATGATCTTCGCGACGCTTCTCGGCGTGATATTCGTACCGCTTCTGTTTGTGACAATCAGCCGGCTATCAAGGCGAAGGGTCGGGGATCGCGAGCAGGTTGCTCCGACACATGCTGAGTGAAGCGGCGTCCCGATTGAGTTCGTCCATGAACGAGAATGTTCCCGATTCTATAATCGGGGACGTTAACGAGCTGCTTTCTCTCTGCCCTGATGGCGATGCATTCCCGCATGAACGCGTCGATCATATTGAGCATCCGGATTTTTCCGCCATTGTGTGGGGGCAGTCCTCGACGAAGTCGCGTGACCAGACATGGTTGGGATATTCCGGCCTAAGCCGGATACACGAGTTGTTGTTCCACCATAACCGTTCGCGCTTGGTTGCTTGTGAGGCACCTTCGGCTCCCTCCCACCGCCAGATACGCTCGACCCGCTTGACGTTCACGATCCAGCCCTCCTGGTACAGGATTATTACCGTGATGCGACCATAGCCATAGCTACATACTCGAGAGCGAGCGCCGTGATGTCGGCGATCAATGCCGCTTCATCATCCAGGGGCTTGGCTATCTTGCGTTGCGTGGAACGATGCTGGCCAAGAGCCTGGCATGCCCATCTCTCGGACACCTTCAGTTCATCGATCACATGGTCCACGCAAGCGCGACGACGAGCGGGGCTCAGAAGTCTCCCTTGGCGTTCAGCAGGCAAATGATTCACTGGATCATTTGCTTGTCCGCTTTACCTAGTCACCCTTCAGGCCGCCGTACTCAGAACGCCACCGGTAGTATGTAACTTCCGTCACGCCTGTCGAGCGGATCGCTCCGCCCTCGATTCGCGCTGCGTATTCAGCACGCCAACCTAACGAAGCTTCGTGACGATCTCTTCTGCCTTACGTCTTTTCGATGCCATTTCAATGCCCTTCTGAAGCTCGCAAGCCATACTTCATAAAAGATCACTTTTCAGGGGCCGGCACGGTCTCAGTTCGGGGCCGGAGATGGTCCGGCTCCGTATGATATCAGCGGCTCAGCGTGCCCCCCGCACGAAGCTCTCGCCCAAGGCCTGCGGAAGGCTCGCCTTCCGGCCGGCGACGAGCAGGACCATCATCACCATCGCAAAAGGCAGCATCTGGATGACGTCGGTGGGCACATTCACCCCCGCCACCTGCAGCGCCGTGGTAAGCGAAAGACTGGCTCCGAAAAGCAATGCTCCTCCAAGGACCCAGAGCGGACGTCCTCGTGCCAGCATGGCAAGAACGATGGCGATGAAGCCGTTGCCATGGCTCATGAAGGGGATGAAGACGCCGGCGACAGCCACCGACATGAAAGCGCCGCCAAGCCCCGCCAGCGCGCCGGTGGCCAGAACGGCAAGGCTGCGGGTGCGGAACACGTCCACGCCCATGGCGTCCAGTGCCGCGGGCTTGTCGCCGGCAGCCTGCAGGACGGAGCCGAGATGGGTCATCCGGTACACCCAGGCAAAGAGCGCGACGAAGGCAATTGCCAGGTAAACGACCGGATTATGGTTGAAGAGGATCGGCCCGAGTACGGGAATGTCGGACAGGGGCCATATCGGCCATTTCGATACACCGTCGAGACGCGGGTAGCTCCGGGAGAACTGCACGAAATGCAATAGGGCCGTGAGACCCTGAACCGCAAGCGTCAACGCGATCCCGATCACGATCTGGTTGAGACCCAAGCGGACGCAGAACAGCACCATGAAGGCAGCGATGAATGCGCCTGCCGAGGCGCCGCTGACAAAGCCCAGCGCCGGACTGCCGCTCGCCCAGGCGACGAGAAAGCCGGCATAGGCGCCTGCGAGGATCATGCCCTCGAGACCGATGTTCAGTACGCCCGCTTTTTCCGAGAGCTGTTCTCCAAGTCCGGCCAGCAGGAGCGGTGTCCCGGCCGAGATGGCTCCGAGAAACAAGGTGATGATGAAACTTTCCGTGAAGAGCGACATGTATCGAACCTTTGCTCAGGGCTTCGCGCTGTAATGCCGACGCTTGTCCAGGTACTCGGCGAGCCCCAGCGTAATCAGCAGGAGTGCGACGATGACCAGCGAGAAGAAACTTGGCACGCCAAGTCGCCGGGCGGCGCTTTCGCCACCAATGGTGAGGGCGGAGAACAGGAAGACATAGGCAATCGAGCCGAAGCCGTTGAGTCTTGCCAGAAACACCAGCGGCACGACGGTCAGGCTGTAGGCCGGGTTCCAGTCGGCCCGTACATTGCCCTGGGTGCCGAGAATATCGACGGCACCCGACAGCCCTGCGAGGCCGGCCGAAATGGCGAAGACCGCAATCGTCAGTTTTGGCACCGAAAGTCCCGCATGAACGGCCGCCCGGGGATTGGCGCCGACAAGACGCAGACGCATGCCGAAGGACGTGCGCGTCATCATCAGGTGCACCACCACGATTGCGATCAGGCCGATGATCAGGCCGGATGAGACGGTCGTATCGAACAGTTTCGGCAGACGGGCCTCGACTGGGAGAGTGCGGGTCTGGGGCGTCGTGGTGGCGGGATCGAGAAAGGCGAGCTTCACCAACACGTTGGCAAAGGACACCCCGAGAAAACTCATCATCAGCGTCGTGATGATTTCGTTGATCCCATGCCAGGCTTTCAGCAAGGCCGGCAGGATGCCCCACAGCGCGCCGATCACGGCGCCGATAACAAGGCCAATCGCCAGATTGATCCAGATGGGAAGGCCGGCGCTGAACATCAGCGGCGTTGTCGCCGCCACGATGACGGCGGCAAGCAGAAACTGGCCATCGCCGCCGAGGTTCCAGATTCCGGCCCGGAAGGCGACGATCAGGCTGGCGGCGATCAGCAGGAAGGGTCCCATTCTCGTCAGGGTCGCCGACAGGCCGGAGGGTGACAGGATCGCCCGTTCCACCACATAGGCATAGTAGCTCAGCGGATTTACGCCCATGGCCAGAAGAATGATCCCGCCGAGCGCCAATGCCGCAACGAGCGGCCCGACGCTTATGGCCAGCACCCGGCCCCAGTGCGGAAACACGCCCGATCTGCCGGAGCCTGTTGTCGTGGCGACGGTCGCTTGTGGTTCGCTCATTCTTCTTCTCCGGTACTCATCAGGCGACCGACTGCATCGCGGGCACCGGGGCCGTTCTCGATAGCGCCCAGCAATCTGCCCCTGTCAATCACGCTGATCCGATCGGAAAGCTCGAGAAGTTCATCGAGATCGGTGGAAATCAACAGGACCGCCTTGCCGCTATTGGCAGCCTCGCGGATACGCTCGCGTGTCGCGCGAATGTTCTTGACGTCGAGGCCATAGGTCGGCTTTGCGAAGATCACCGCTTCCGCCGCCCCGGTCAGTTCCCGCGCCAGCAGGACCTTCTGGATATTGCCGCCGGAAAGCGTGCCGACCGGCGTCTGAATGCTTGGCGTGCGAATATCGAAATTACGGACATGCTCGGCCGCCTGCGCATTGATCGCCTTCGGCTTTTCCAGGCCCTTGCGCCAGAAGGGTGTGGCGCCGATGTCTTTCAGCAGGAAGTTGGTGGCCACGCTGAAGATGCCCACCGTGCCTTCGCCCAGTCGATCATCGGTGACGTATCTCAATCCGGCCATGCGGCGCGCCCCGACATTATGGGAACCGATCTCCGCGCCGTTGAGCTGTACGCTTCCGGACGCTTCCGTTTGGCCGGCCAAGGCTTCGGCAAGTTCCTTCTGTCCGTTGCCATCGATACCGGCGATCCCCAGGATTTCGCCGGCGCGTACGCTGAAAGCGATATTGGCCAGCGGAATGCGCCCTGCCTGCGAAGTCAGCCCCTCGACCTTCAGGATGACCGCCCCGAAATCCCGTTGAGGGCGGGGCTGGTCGGTTGTCTTTCCGACGGCGGACTGACCGAACATGAAGCCGATGATGTTGCCGGTGTTCTCTTCGTCGGATTGGTCCCGGAGTTCCTGCGGACCGATGGACCCTGCATTGCGCCCGAGCCGCAACACCGAGATCCGGTCGCCATAGGCCAGTGCCTCATTCAGTTTGTGGGTAATGAAGATGACCGCGAGACCGTCGGCGGCAAGCCGGCGCATCAAAGCGCCGAGGGCCGTTGCCTCGTGCGGGGTCAGCATCGCTGTCGCCTCATCGAGGATCAGGCATCGGCTGCCGCGCATGAGGGCGCGCAGGATCTCGACCTGCTGGCGTTCGCCGAGCGACAAGGTGGAGACCAGTGCGAAAGGATCGACCCGCAGGCCAACGCGCTCCGCAATCTCGTGAATGCGCCTGGCAACGCCGCTTCGATCCGGTTTGCGCCACCAGACGCCGTCAAGCGTGAAATTGTCCACGACACTGAGGCTTGGGACCAGCATGGAATGCTGGAAGACTGTTCCAATGCCAAAGGAGAGTGCCTGGCGGGGCGACGAAATGGTGACGGCGGTTCCGTCGATCTCTATGGCCCCTTCGTCCGGCTGCTGCAGGCCGGAGAGCATGCCGACCAGGGTCGACTTGCCCGCGCCGTTTTCGCCGAGAAGCACATGGACTTCACCGGGCCAGATGTCGATGTTGACATTGTTGTTGGCGATGACGCCGGGAAAGCGTTTGGTAACGCCGCGCAGACCGATGAACGGTGTCCCGGGTTCGCGTGACGGAGAGGCTGTTGCCTCGATTGTCGCCTGCATCTCAAATTCCTTCATGGAAGTCTGAATTGCCGCATGCGTGGTGCATGCGGCAATTCAGGTATTCGGAGCAGGATGGCTCAGTTCGAGCCGACCGTCTTTACCAGCGCGTGAACGCTTTCGGCATCGAACTTGGGCTCGACCTTGATCTTGCCGGAGACGATATCGGCCTGAAGCGCCTCGATCTCCGTCCAGACATTGGCGGGAGCGTTGGCCGTCTTCAGCAAGCGGAGGCTGCCGTCGGCGAGCTTGATGTCGTAATTATGGCTGCCGTATTTGCCGTCCTTGAGATCCTGGATCATGGCAGCATAGACGGGCTCCAGATTCCAGATGACCGAGGACAGCAGGAAGCCTTTGTCGATCGACGTCTTGTCGCCGATCACGTCGATGAAGTAGGCCTTGCCGCCATCGGTTGCCGGAGTGGTCTCGACAGCCTGCAGCATGCCGAAGCTGGACCCGTTACCCTGACCGAAGATAATGTCAGCACCCGAAGCGATGACGGTTTCGGTCACGCGCTTGCCGCCGGCGGCATCAGCATAGGCTGCCGGGCCGATGACCGCATAACGGACCTCGACGGCCGGGTTCTCTGCCTTGACGCCCTGGGCGAAGGCGACCGACATGTTGTTCCAGGACGGCGGTTCGCCGGATACGACGATCCCGACGACCTTCGTGCGAGAGACCTTGGCGGCGAGGCGGCCGGCGAGATAGGCACCGTCGCTGCCGGCTGCGGTGTAGTCTGCGATCTTGCCGGCAGAAAGCTTGTCGGGGCTATCGACGATAGCAACGGGAACGCCCAGTTCCGCACCGATTTCCGGAGCAGCGGTGTTGTAGCCGGAAGCGTGAGCGATCAGAAGGTCCGCACCGTCTTCGGCAAGTTCGCGCAATGTGGGGCGAACATCGCCGTAACCGAGGTTTTCGGCCACGACGACCTTTACACCTGCGGCTGCGCCAGCGGCTTTGGCGGCATCAACACCCTGCTGGTTCCAACCCATGTCCGTGCCCATTTCCGGAGCCAGAATGGCAATGGAATCCAGATCCGCGGCCGAAACCTGCATAGAATAAAATACCGATACGGATGCAAAAATCGCAGCAATACTTACTGACGACTTGATTTTATTCTTCATTATATTGTTCCCTTCTTGATTTTTGTTGACGGTAATTCGAGGCATGCTAGATTTTACTGGTCGTAAAATCCAGAATGGGTCCAGATATGAAAGTTTACCTCCTTCTTCCGGCACTCCTGTTGAGTTTCGCTTCCGCTCCGGCCTTCTCTGCAGCGCAGATGCTGGACGTTGCGGTCGAGAATACGGGAAAGACCGCGCTGACCTGCAGCGCCGCGATCGCCCACTGGTTCTCCGCCGACCTCGGAGAAGCCGCTCCCGGCGCGAAGATTTCGTTCAGTTTCGGCGTCGACGTTGCATCCGGAAACGTGTTCCAGCAAAATTCGGTCGGTGACAAAATGGCGGTGCAGCGGGTCTGGTGTGGCCGCAAGGGCGACGACTGGCGCACGCGAGAGGAAATCCCGCTGGAACGCCGCGCAGGCGTGGTTCCCAAACCGGTTCGCTTGCAGTGTGTCGCGGATGGAGAAAAGGCCCACTGCAGCGCGCAATGAGCGCCGCCGGTGCGGGGTGCCTGTCGTCGAGCGCGAGGCGAGATCCGGCACCTCTTTCCGGGAGGGCCGGGCTGGCAGTGCACGGAACCAAGGATTGCCAGGAAAGCCATAGCGATGTTCTCGATTGACAGCGTGAGAATACGATAGCATGATCATACCGTAATACAATAATGAAAAACGGCAGCGACGGCGAATTTTCTCGCCATCAATTTAACCAGCTGATTTAAAACACATTATTGTAAATACGTGATCGCTCGACTTGAGAGGAAAAGTGGATATGCGGACTGCGATTGTCACCGGAGCCAGCCGTGGATTGGGTCGAGCCTTTGCGATCGGACTGGCACGGGACGGCTACGCGTTGAGCCTTTGCGCCCGCGATGTGGCGGGGCTGGAGGAGACGGCCGAACTGGCGAGAAACGCAGGCTCGCCCAAGGTCAATCTTGTCGCGGCAGATCTTTCCCGGGCAGGCGCCGCCGAAAATGTCGTAGACGCCACCCTGGCAGCAACCGGGCGCATCGATGCATTGATCAATAATGCAGGTGCCACGAAGCGGGGGGACTTCTTCGCGCTGACTGACGACGATTTCCTTGAGGGCTTCGCACTCAAGTTTCATGCCACAGTGCGCTTCTGCCGGGCCGCATGGCCCGCCCTGGCGGAGAGCAAGGGCGTGATCGTCAACATATCAGGCGTTGGGGCTCACACCCCTGAGCCCGACTTCACGATCGGCGGTTCGGTCAACTCCGCCCTGATCAATTTCACCAAGGCCATCTCCAAGCGGGCCCGGGATACCGGGATGCGGATCAACACCTTGTGCCCCGGCCATATCGTGACGGACCGGCTTGCCAAGCGTATTGAAACCCTTGCCCGTGAGCGGGGCATCTCGTTTGATGATGCGCGTGAGGAAATGCGCCTGGAGCAGGGCATCCAGCGCTTTGCCGACCCTGAGGAAGTCGCGAATGTCGTGCGATTTCTGTGCAGTCCGGCGGCGTCATATGTGCATGGCACGGTCATAAACGTTGACGGCGGCGCGACGCCGGGTATCTGACATTCGGCCCGCTATCGGGCCGAATGCTCAATCCTCTTTCTCTTCTTCGGCCAGCCGCTGGCGGAGGATGGCAAGCGCGGTCTTGCCCGCATTCATTACATGACGCGCGGCTGCCTTGCGGGCCTCCTTGCCACGCCGGGCGGCGAGATGGCCGACAACCTCTTCAAGCTCATCAAGGCTTTCGCGCGTCCGTCCGGGCGCCCCTAGGGATGTCGCGCGCAAGACCATGACGCGTGCGTTGAGCGAGGAAAGCGTATGTCCGAGCGCTTCGTTGTGGGCGCCATAGATCAGGCAGTCGTAGAATGCGTTCTTCGCGGTCAGACGTTCGAGCGGATCGGTGATCTGCTCTCCGCGTTTGAGAACTTCGAATGCGGCCTTCAGCGCTTCGATATCTTCATCCGTTGCATTACGGGCAAACAGTTCGCAGGCGAGACCTTCCAGTTCGACCCGCACCTGGTAGATACCCTCAGCCTGTTCCGGAAGCAGACGTGCAACGATCGGCCCGCGATGGGGTACCACCTGCACCAGTCCTTCGCTCTCCAGCTGGCGTAGCGCCTCGCGCACAGCGGTACGGCTGACGCCGGTCATCTCGCAAAGATCACGTTCCGTGATGCGCTCGCCGGCCTTGAAGTATCCAACCGCAATCGACTCGCGAATGCTCTCGGTGACACTATGGCGAACGGGGGCTGCGGCCTTTACGACCTTGAAATCGATAGGCGGAGTCTTCCGTTGCAGCAGCTTGGCCATCAGTGGTGCCCTGTTCGCGAACTGAGAATTGATAATACCGTATTATTACACGGAAACTGCCTGCTTTAAAAGCGGTAGATTGCCCGAATGCCTGTTTAGGGTGCAGCATCCTGCTCACAACTGCCTTCAAACGGGTATCTCGCAGAAGGTCCCGCTCGAAATTTTCATTTCCCGATACACCGTTTTTGCCAAGCAACGGCGTAGACATTGGGCACATGGGGAAAGCTGGAAATGGAATAATACCCTCGGCCTTGGACATTAGTGAGCATGATTACAGTATCCCCCTGCCATTGAAGCGAATCGTTTCAAGGACAAAGCCGTTCCATAACGATAGTGCTGAAATCCGAAGCGAGGGTTACTCCCGCAATTTATGGTTTTTCGGCAATCTTCAACAACTTTCCACACCATGCGGATGCCCGGCTGGCCCATTCTGCAACGCAGGCCATCTACCGAGGTGAAGAACCTCCCGGACTGACAGCCTGTCCGGAAGGCATGTGTCGACGGCAACCGGCTCGATGCCGGGCGCGGCTTCAGGCCTGGGCTTCGTCGATCACGGCCATTGCCGCCTCGACACCCGCACCGACATCGATCCCCTTCACACCGGCCGCCTGGAGGCCGCCGACGATGGCTGCAACGGAAACGAGCGAGTAAGTCGGGCGTGCGGTCGGCCCCATATGTCCGATACGTGTCAGCTTGCCCAGCGTCTCACCCCGTCCGGACGAGAAGACGACGCCGTAGCGCGCCCGGATGGAGGCCCGCAGCTTCGCTTCGTCGATACCATCCGGAATCGCGACCGCGGTGCAGGTCGACGAGGCAATTTCCTCTCTCGCCGGCCAGAGCTTGAGGCCAGCCGCCAGAACGCCGGCCCGGCAAGCCTTGGCCGTCAGGGTATGACGTGCCCACACTGCCTGTTCCCCTTCCTCAAGATAGAGGTCGAGCGCGGCATCGAGGCCGTAGATCTCGGAGACGGAGGGCGTGAATGGGAAGGGCCGGTTTGCCTCATGCGCTCGCCGCCAATCGCTGATCGACAGAATGGAAGCGGTGGGAGCGTCGGGATTGGCGGCGATTTTCTCCCATGCGGCCTCGCTCACATGCAGGAGCGACAATCCCGGAGGGCAGCCGAGGCATTTGTTCGGTCCCGTAACGAAGATATCGGCAAAGCAGGTTTCCGGCAAAACCTCCATTCCGCCGAATGCCGAAACGGAATCGACGATCAGCAGCTTTCCGGCCGCGTGCACGACCGCGCCGATTTCCGCGACGGGATTGACCGTGCCGGACGGCGTGTCGTGATGGCAAATGGATACGATGGCAATGTCGGGGCGCTTCCTCAGCATGTCGGCCACGGCATCCGCGCTAAGCACCTCGTTGTAGGGAACTTCGAGCTCAACGAGTTCCCTGGCGTAGCGCGCAGCCCAGAAGCCGAAGCCTTTGCCGTAGACCCCGGATACGAGGTTGAGCACGACGTCGTTCTTTGCGATCAGCGAGGCTGCCGCCGCCTCCAGCGCCAGCACCGGCTCGCCCTGAAGGATCAGTGGCGGCGTGCTGGTGTGAAAGACCTGCTGGACCTTGGTGTTCGTTGCCTCATACTGCTCCAGAAACGCGGGGTCATAATCGTAGAGCACTGGCCTGGACAGCGCCCGCAGCACCGCGGGATAGGCATCCACCGGGCCGGTCGTCAGCGTGAAGATCGGATCTGAAAATTTTCCGCGGCTCATGAAGTCCTCCTGTAAATCCTATTTCTGAAAAGTGGCAGGCTGTGTTGCACGCAGGAATGCCGCACCGTCGACGGCATTCTGGAGGTTCTCAAGGTCCGCAATCAAGGCATCACCATCCAAACGAAGGCCTCGCCACGCAATCTGGTTCCGGAACTTCCCGGCGAGGTCGACATCGCTCATCGGATGGCCGAGCCCGCCGTTGGCGGCGGTGACGGCATGCAGTATTTCGCGCCCATCGATCAGCCGGATACGGATCTGCACAGCGTCCAGTGCAAAGGCAGCGTCATCGCAAAAAGCGAGTTTTTCACCGAGTGCGCGGACGTCCGGATCGGCGACGGCCTCGTCGGAAAAGGCTGCCAGGTCGGCTTTACCGTGCAGCAGGCTGAAGGCCACGGCATGCTGGGCGCTGACCTGTGCCAATCGCCCGGAGGTCACGCCGGGCCGGTCGGTACGCTGGCGCAGCAGCGGGTGACCGGTGAGTTCTATCGACACTATGTCGGCGGTGTCGAAATCACGCTTGGCATGCAGGGCAAGGCATGCCTCGATGACCGGGTTCAGCACGACGCCACAAGGGTAGGGCTTGAAGGTGTTGTTCAGGATCTCCCAGCGACTGCCAAGTCCGCCGGTGATGGCGGCATAATCCGGTATATCGGAGTGAAGGGCCAAAAAGCCGCGTTTGCCTTCGAGCGGTTTTTTAGGGCCGGTATATCCGTCGGCGGCCAGCAGTGCGGCCATCAGGCCGCCGCGCGCAACCTGACCGACCGAGAGACTTTTCGACATGGTGCCGAGCGTTTCGACCGAACCAGCACCTTGCGCCAGTGCATGCCCGAGCGCATCGATCAGTTGGGAAGGCGACAGGCCAAGCAGGCGTCCAGCGGCCATGGCCGCGCCGAACACACCGCATGTCGACGTGATGTGCCAACCGCGCGCATAATGCACCGGATGGAGGGCGTTGCCGAGGCGGCAGGTGACCTCCGCGCCGAGAACGAAGGCTTCGATCAGCGCTCGGCCATCGACCGGACGCCCTTGGGCGGCGAGAGTTTCCGCCAGCGCCAACACGGCAGGTCCGACCGGCGCCGAGGGGTGGATCACGGTCGGTATATGCGTATCGTCAAAGTCGAAGATGTTGGCGGAGGCCGCGTTTATATACGCGGCCCATAACATGTCGGCCTGCTCAGGGCGTCCAATCAGAGTGTGGGTCGCGGGACCGGAGAAGGCCGGCAGCAGCGCTGCCAGCTTATCGATCGCCGCTTCGCCGGAGCCGCCGATCGCCGTGCCCACCATGTTGAGCAGGGAACGCCGGCCGGCAAGGATCACGGTGTCGGGCATAGCCGGCGGCGCATGGACGAAAGCGGCGACGGTGGCGCTGATGTTGGCCATATCAGGCCCCGGCAGCCTTGCCGCGAACTTCGGTATCCGCCCATTTTTCCAGGGGACGGATGATGGCCGTCATGTCGGCTGAAGGGCCGCAATCGGCCTTGGTGATCGAGAAGAGCATCCGCACCGCATTGCCGACCAGCATGGGTACGCCGAGGCGATCGGCTTCTTCAAGGCAAAGGCGGATGTCTTTCAGCGACAATCCGATGGCGAAGCCGAAGTCGAAGCCGCGCGGCAGAACGAAACGCGGGATCTTGTCGACGCTCGCGGAGGTGCGGCCGGATCCGGCATTGAGCACCTCGATCATGACGTCGGCATCGAGGCCGGCCTTGGCGCCCATCACCATCGCCTCGGAGGTGATCGCCAGCGCCGCTGCCGAGCAGATGTTGTTGATGAGCTTCATCACCTGAGCCTTGCCGGGCTCTTCGGCGACGCGGATCACCTTGCCGAGCGTGAGAAGCATCGGCTCGACAACGGCGAAATCGGCCGACGGTCCGGCGGCCATCAGGGCGAGGCTGCCTTTCGTCGCGCCTGCGACGCCGCCCGATACCGGGCTGTCGACCAATGCGATGCCGGCCGCGGACAGGATCTCCGCCAGATCCATCTCGGCTTTCGGGCCTGTCGTCGAAAGATCGACGACGCGTTTCACGATACCGGGGTTTTCGGCAATGCTGCGGCCAACGGCCAGCACCACTTCAGGCGTGGGCAGCGACAGGAAAAGCGTCTCGGCGCGAGCGGTCAGCTCGGGAATGGTCGCCGCAGCTTCAGCGCCGGCATCCATCAGGGCGGCAACTGCCGCATCGACACGATCATTGACGACAAGCTTGTAGCCCGCACCGATGATGCGCTCCGCCATCGGTCGGCCCATGTTGCCAAGGCCAATGAAACCAATCTCACTCATTTCACTCTCCTGTTGTCGCGGCCCGCTGTTCAAGCGAAAGACCAGCCATTGTCCACGGGGATGGCCGCGCCGTTGATGCCCTCGCTGAAGGGGCCGCAAAGGAACTGCGCAAGCGCCGTCACCGTTTCTATCGGAATGAATTTGCCCCCCGGCTGCCGGGTGGAAAGGAAAAGCCGTTGCGCCTCGTCGCGGGAAATTCCTCTTTCCTCCGCCAAGGCTTCGATACGCCCGAGTGCCGAATCCGTTGCCATCAGGCCGGGGCAGATCGCATTGCAGGTGATGCGCGTCGATGCCAGTTCGAGCGCGATCGTGCGGGTCAGGCCAACCATGGCGTGCTTGGTGGTGACATAATCCGCCCGCCCGGCAAGCGCGATCAGGCTGTAGACCGAGGCCATGTTGATGATACGCCCCTGATTTCGCTCCCGCATTCCCGGCAGGCACGCCCGGATCAACCGGAACGGCGCGGAAAGATTGACCTCGAGCGCCCGATCCCAGTCCGCATCGCCGAGCGTTTCCACCGGCGACATCTTGCGAACCACCGCATTGTTGATCAGCACATCGATCGCGCCGAGGTAACCTTCCGCTTCGGAAACGAGGCGCGAAGCAGCACCCGCTTCGGACAGGTCAGCTACGAGCGCGCCGACCGGCCGGCCCGTCTGTTCGGCCAGCAGATCGGCGGCGTCCCGTACCTCGGGCAGGACATCGGTGAGAAAGACCCTGTCGCCCGCCTTGGCAAAGGATCGCGCCAGCTCCAGCCCCAGACCGAGGGCGGAGCCGGTAATCAGGACGCCTCTTCCGCTCGGGGCATTCATCGCGCCAGTTCCTCCCAGGTGAGCGCAGGCGCAACATCCAGCCGGACGACGACGCCTTCCAGTTCCGTTGAAGCCGGCGGATAGGCGCGCATCACTGCCGGATCATGCCCCGGCACGATGTGATCGAGGCTGGGCGCAAGTTCGATCAGCCTCGAATAGCCGCGAATGAGCGCAGCCTCGTCGAAGAGCACCGGGAAGGGATTGCGCCGTTCCATGTTGGCGTAGAAATGCGTGGCATCCGACGCCAGAACGACCCAACCGCGTCTGGTCATGACACGCACGGCCTGCAGGCCGGCGCTATGGCCCGGTATCGAATGCAGCCAGAGACCCGGAACAAGCTCCCGGTCGCCTCTATGGAACTCGATCTTGCCGGCATAGAGGCTTCGGATATAGGCGACGATATTCTCGACATCGAACGGCCCACGCGCCTTTGCGTCGCACATGCAGGGACCCGTGGCATGTCCGGCTTCATCGACCTGGAGATGGAACCGAGCGGAAGGAAAATCCCCCAGGGTCCCGGCGTGATCGTAATGAAGATGCGTCAGGACGACCTGCGAAACCTCGCGGGCATTAACGCCAAGCAGGGCGAGCGCATCCTTGGGATCGCGCAGCAAGGTGCGTCCGCGTGCCTTCGCCGCTTCGATGCCGAAGCCTGTGTCGATGACGAACACCTCGTCTTCACGACGGGCAAGCCAGATAAAATAGTCGAGATTTTCTCCCGCCTCGTGCGGGTCGTCGGCATGGAGGAAGTTGTCCTTGGCAGTTCTCCCGCTGTGCACGGCATACCGCAGGGCATAGAGTTCGAATGGCGCAATTCCTGCATCGGGCTCCGCCATCGGGTCAATCATGCTCATTCAATCCTCGTCGCAATCAGGTGGCGGATGCGGAAAAGGCTCCTACGATATGACCGTAATCTTGTCATACAATCTATTGACAGGTCAAGTCCGGCGTGTCTAGTCTGAACCATCAGGACGGCAGAGTGACCGGTTCGACAACTGCCTGCCTACCCACCTTAACGGAGAGATGCATGACTCGTCCTGAATTCAGCGGTGAACAATTCCAGAAAGGTCTGCAGGTAAGGCGTGAAGTTCTCGGCGATGCATATGTGGCACCGTCGCTTGCCAGCGCCGACGACCTCACCGCTCCCTTGCAGAAGCTCGTGACAGAGTGGTGCTGGGGGGAAATCTGGACCCGCCCGGGACTGGAGCGCAAGACCCGCAGTTTCCTCAATCTCGCGATGCTGACGGCCCTCAATCGCCCGCACGAGATCAAGATCCATGTCCGCGGCGCGCTGAACAACGGGGTGACGGAGGAAGAGATCGTCGAAGTCATCCTGCAGGCGGCGATCTATTGCGGCGTTCCGGCGGCGCTGGACGCGATGCGGGTTGCGACGGAAGTGATCCGTCAGGTGCGCGAAGAAAAAGCTTGATCTAGCCCTGGCGCCCGAGGGGCGCGAGCGGCAATCCGAATTCCAACAGGAGGCCCAAATGACAGAGACGGGAACGCTGAAGTCCACAAAGGACGCGCCTCACAGGCTCAAGACTGGTGAGGAATACAAGGAATCGCTCAAGGATAACCGCCAGATCTGGGTTGGCGGCGAAAAACTGAACTCGGTTTATGACGAACCGGCGCTGGCACGGGGCATCGACCTGCTGGCCTCGATGTTCGACGACCAGTTCACCGAGGAACATGCCGACGCGACCACCTATTATGACGAAAAGGTAGGCGCTGTCCTCAGTCGGTCCTGGCAGATCCCGCGCACCAAGGAAGACCTTGCAGCGCGTCGCAGGATGATCGAATACACCTCGCTCAAGACCGCCGGCACCTTTGGCCGCCCGCCGGATCTCGCGCCGTCCATCGTCGTCGGTCTCTACGCCTACCTGCCGACCTTCAAGAAGAAGAAGTCCCTGATCGAAGGCATCGATCCTGACTTTGCCGAAAACATTGAACGCTACATGGAATACGGTCAGAACAACAACCTGACCGCATCGGAAAGCCTTGCCGGCCCCCAGGCCGACCGCTCGTCGCCCAAGGCCTCCGAGGCTTCGCTGCTCAAGGCGCGCAAGGTCACCAAGGACGGCGTCTACATCTACGGCGCCAAGACGGTCGGCTCCATCGCCGCCCAGGCAAACGACATCTTCTTCACCAATCTCGGCGGCATTCAGGAAACCCCGGCGGACGCCTGCATCTGGGGCTCGGTGCCGATCGACACCCCCGGTATCAAGATGATCTCGCGCGAAATGGTATCGCAGCCATTGTCCAGCAAGTTCGATCATCCGGTCTCCAGCCTCGGTGAGGAAGCCGATCAGTTCATCGTCTTCGACAACGTCTTCGTTCCGAAGGAGCGGCTTTTCAATCTCGGCGATCCGACCGCGATGAGCTACTACGGTCCGGTCTGCGTTTTCGCGCACTGGCACGTGCTCACCCGTCTGGCCGTCAAGGCGGAACTGTTCGTCGGCGCAGGGCAGATGGTGCTCGACTATCTCGGCACCGGCAAGATCCCTGCCGTGCAGATGATGCTCGGCCAACTCGTCGAATACGCCCAGACGCTGCGCGCCTTCGTGACGGCGGCAGAAGCTCTCGCCGTGCCGACGGAAGGCGATGTGATGCGCCCGGATGTCGGGATGCTGACGGCGGGTCGTCTCTACTCGATCGAGAACTACCCCAAGATCATCCACATCCTCCAGGAAATGTGCGGTCAGGGTCTCGTCATGCGCTTCGGCAAGAAGGCCTTCGACAATCCGGATGTCGGTCACTTCCTGCACGAACTCCTGCCCGGCCATGGCGTGTCGGCAATGGTCAAGGAACAGCTGATGAATTTCATCTGGGACATGACCTCCGGCTCGCTTGCCGGCCGCGTCGCATTGTTCGAAAACGTCAATGCCACGCCAGCCCCCGCTCTTCGCGCAAGACTTTACAACGAAGTCAAGCGCGACGGATATGTCGCTCAGGTGAAGAAGATCGCCGGCATCGAGTGAACTCAAGTCGACCCCGCCCGACCCAGTGAAGGGCGGGGTTCTCTTTGTCCGACAATGCGGGAGCCCGTGATGGATCACGCCACGCTCATTGACTGCCTCTACCATGCCTACGCGTCGCGCGACGCGGATCAGGTGGCCTCTCTCTATCATCCCGACGGCTGGCACGAGGAAGTCGCGATGTCCAAACGTCGCGAAGGCCACACGGCCCTTGCGGAGGGACTTGTCGGCTTCTGGCGGATGCTCCCCGACGTTTCGTGGGACCGGCGCGGTTATATTCGGGCCGCCGATCAGATCGCCGTTCCCTATTTCATGACCGGTACGTTCACGCCTCGCGGCGACGGGACCCCAAGGCAGATCGCGCTCGACGGCCTCCACATCTTCGAGATCCGCGACGGCCTGATTGCCTCCAGCAAGGACATGTGGGACCTCGACATCTTCAAGATGCAGATGGGCTGAACCGATGGATGATCTTGCGACACTGGACGGCATCGCTTTATCCGGTTTGATTGCCAGACGGGAAATCAGCGCCGGCGAAGTCCTCGAAGCGGCGATCGAGCGTATCGAGCGGCTGAACCCGAAACTGAACGCCGTGGTGCATGAGCATTTCGATCTCGCCCGCAAGCAGGTGGAGGCCGGATTGCCGAACAGCCCCCTTTCGGGCGTTCCCACACTCCTGAAGAACACCGGCTTCGAAGCCGAGGGCATGATCCTGTCGACCGGATCCGAACTGCTGCGCAACAATGTCAGCAAGCGGGATTCCACGATTACCGCGCGCTACAAGGCGGCGGGCATGGTGATCCTGGGCAAGTCCAACACGCCGGAATTCGCCCTCAGCTTCACAACCGAACCCGATGCGTTCAGCCCCACCCGCAATCCCTGGGACCTTGAGCGCACGGCCGGCGGTTCGTCCGGTGGTTCAACCGCCGCCGTGGCGAGCGGCATGGTTCCGATTGCCAACAGCTCGGACGGCGCCGGTTCGACGAGACTTCCGGCAAGCCATTGCGGCCTGTTCGGCTTCAAACCGTCGCGGCTGGTCAATCCCGTCGGTCCCGCCACAGCCGAGGCAATCGGCGGCATGTCGACCCCGCATGCAGTCTCCTGGTCGGTTCGGGACAATGCCGCCATGCTCGACATATCCGCCGGCGGAGACGCGGGCGATCCCTGGGCTTCGCCGGCCACTACGGGAAGCTATCTTGCAGCCGTCGACAAGACGCCACCGCGCCTGAAGATTGCGATGATCGTCGATGTACCCACCGGTAGCCCTGTCGAACCGGACATGGTTGCGAGCGTCGAGGAGACGGCACGTCTTCTGGAAGGCCTCGGCCACCATGTCGAAAAGGTCAGGGATGCGGGTTATGACGCTGAAGCGCTGAAAGCCGCCTGGCGCATCGTCGTCGGGGTCAATGTCGCACTGGGCGTGACTAGCGGAGACCCGGCCTCGCCGAACCTGTCCAGGCTCGAGCCCGTCAATCAGGAATGGGTCCGCGAGGCGCTGACCGTTCCGGGTACACGCTACCTCTGGGCGATCAACCAGCTTCACGCCTCGTCGCGTGCGCTTGCGGCGTTTTTCAGCCGGTACGACGTCATGCTGACGCCCGCGGCGGCGGAACCGGCTCCCTTGCTGGGGAAGCTCGCCGGCCGCGGCAAGACGCTCGACGAATTCTATGACCTGTTCTGGTCGCACTCGCCCTTCACCGCTGTTTTCAACAGCTCGGGCTGCCCGGCGATGTCGGTTCCGCTGGGCATGAGTGCGAAAGGCCTGCCTGTCGGATCGCATTTCGGTGCAGCCTTCGGCAAGGATGCCCTGCTTCTTTCGCTGGCCGCGGAGCTTGAGCGTTCCGCTCCGTGGATCAACCGGCGACCCGCCCTGTTCGGCTGAGGAGAAATCTCGTGCAAGACAAAGAAATCCTCGCATTGAGCGCCCGCGACATCGCTTCGGCCGTCCGTTCGCGTGCGCTTACGGTGCGCGCCGTCACCGAGGCGCATCTGAAGCATATCGAGGAGACCGACGAGCCGGTGATGGCATGGCAGCACCTCGACGCGGATCAGGCGCTTGCCTCCGCCGACGCAATGGATCGGCAGGGCGTGACGGGTCTCCTCGCAGGCGTGCCGATCGGCGTGAAGGACGTGATCGACACCGCCGATATGCCGACAGGCTATGGTACCTCGATCTATGATGGCTTTCAGCCTCCATGGGATGCGGCATGTGTGCAGAATGCCAGCAACGCCGGAGGATTGATCCTTGGCAAGACCGTCAGCACCGAACTGGCGATGGCGAGCCCGAACAAGACGCGCAATCCGCACAACCCCGCCCACACCCCCGGTGGCTCGTCATCGGGCTCGTGCGCCGCGGTCGCAGCCGGCATGGTGCCGATAGCCTTCGGCACGCAGACTTCCGGCTCGGTCATTCGCCCGGCAAGTTTCTGCGGCGTCACGGCATTCAAGCCGAGCTTCGGGCTGATCAACACCGTCGGCATCAAGGTGCTCTGCCATAGTCTCGATACGCTCGGCATCATCACGCGCAATATCGGCGATGCGGCCCATTGCGCTGCGGCTCTCAGCGGCCGGTCCGATCTGGAGAACCCGACCCCGCCAGCGCGGCCGCGAATCGGCATCCTGACCGGAACTCGTCTCGACAAGGCAGACGGCAGCTCGCTCGAGGCAGTCGAGCGGCTCGCAGCCATCGCGGAAACGGCCGGTGCGGAAACAACGGTCATCCCGGCACCCGCCTGGTATGACGGTATCTTCGATCTGCACGAAGCCGTCATGGGCTGGGAAGTGACCCACTCGCTTGCTTCCGAAATCGCCCGGCACTGGGATGGATTGACACCGGTCACGAGGGCCATGCTGGAAGATCAGGGACGCGTGGATGAGATCCGCTACCGCTCGGCCATGGCCGAAATCCCGGGCATCCGCCATCTGATGGACGCGATCCTGTCCCGCTTCGATGCCGTGCTGACGCTGGCCGCTCCCGGTGAAGCGCCGAAGGGTACTGCGACGGGCGATCCGATCTTCAATCGGCTCTGGAGTGTCCTGCAGGTGCCGCTGGTCTGCCTGCCGGTCACTAAGGGACCGCAGGGGCTTCCCGTCGGCGTCCAGCTTGTCGGCGCGCGCGGTTCGGACCATCGGCTGGTCTCCGCCGCACAGTTCCTGGAAACCGCCATCGCTGCCAAAGGAGGGATCAAATGACCCAGCTTCCAACGGATCAGCTGACAGACGACTTCCGCTCTGCCATGCGACAGCTTGCGGCAACCGTCAACATCATCACTGCGGGTGAGGGAGTGACCCGGCGTGGATTGACCGCCACAGCGGTCTGCTCGATGTCGATGACGCCTCCCTCGATGCTGGTCTGCGTCAACCGCTTCGGCGAAGCGCACAAGGCGATCACTGCCGCCGGCAGCTTCTGCGTCAACATCCTATCCGACGATCAGCGAGAAATCGCGATGCGCTTTGCCGGCCAGATCGGGGAGGTGGGGGATGACAAGTTCGCACCTTACGGATGGACGCGTCTTGCAACCGGCGCTCCTGCCCTCGACGGTGCGATGGCCAATCTCGACTGTGAGATTGCGTCGATTTCGGAAACGTCCAGTCACTCCATTTTCATCGGCAATGTGAAGGCCATTCGCTTCGGGCCGGAAACATCGCCACTGCTTCATTACAATCGAAACTTTTTCTCGTTGGCCAACCAGACCGCACTCTGAGCGACCAACGAAATCGGGAACCGGCTCTTCGACCACAAGACAAAAGCAAAGAGCGCCTTCGATCCGGCATTGCCGGGTCCGCGCCTGGTCGCAGCCACAAATATCAAACGGGCAATGGCCCAACGGAGGTATGACATCATGGCAATCAGTGACGCGCAGTTCTTGAAGGGCTGGAGACAGGTGCTCGGAATGTGCAACCTGAAACCGGGCGAGCAGGTAACCATCCTGACCGGCGACGACAGCAACAAGCAGATCGCCTACATCGCAAAGATTGCCGCATCGGATCTCGGGGCCGTGGTCACCGAACTGAACCTTGCTCCGATGAACGGCGAAAAGGCGCTTTCGCCCGACAAATCCGGTTATGTCGGCAAGACGCCTCTCGAAGGAAACAGCGCAGCGCTTGCCTGCCTCCAGGCATCCGACCTGGTGATCGATACGCTACAGCTTCTGTTCTCGAAGGAGCAGGAAGAGGTGCTGAAGGGCGGCACGCGCATGCTGCTCGCCGTGGAGCCGCCGGAGATCATGATGCGTCAGATCCCGCGTCCTGAAGACAAGGCGCGTGTTCTCGCAGCGGCACGCAAGATCGGCGCCGCGCGCGAGATGCATGTGACCTCGAAGGCCGGAACCGACTTCCGCTGCCGACTGGGGCAGTATCCCGTGTTGACCCAGTACGGTCTCGCCGACGAGCCGGGTCGCTGGGACCACTGGCCGAGCTGCTTCTCCGCCCGTTGGCCTGATGAAGGCAGCGCCGAAGGCACGATCGTGATCGACGAGGGCGACATCCTCCTGCCGTTCAAGAAGTATGCGCGTGCGCCTGTCACGGTGACTATCGAAAAGGGTTACATCGTCGATATCAAGGGTGGCTACGACGCCGAGTTCATGCGCAAGTTCATGGACAGCTTCAACGATCCCCGGGCCTATGCGATGGCGCATGTCGGCTGGGGCCTCGAAAACCGCGCGAACTGGACGGTTCTCGGCCTCTACAATCCCGAAGCGCAGCTCGGCATGGATGCCCGGTCGTTCGCCGGCAACTTCCTCTGGTCGTCGGGACCGAACACCGAGGCCGGCGGCGACCGCGACACGCCGTGCCATCTCGACATTCCGCTTCGCAATTGCTCGGTTTCTCTCGACGGCGAAGTCATGACGCTGGATGGCGTGGTTATCCCCGAGGATCAGAAATAAGCCATGACACAGTATGACGTGGCAATCGTCGGCGCCGGCTCTGCCGGTGCCCTTCTCGCGGCCCGCCTCAGCGAAGATCCGACGCGGCAGGTGCTTCTAATCGAAGCGGGCGGCGAGCCGACCGATCCCGATATCTGGAAGCCTGCCATGTGGCCTGCGATCCAGCATCGCAGCTATGACTGGGACTATCGCACTCTTCCTCAGAAGGGCACGGCGGGACGCAGTCACGCCTGGGCGCGTGGCAAGGCGCTTGGCGGATCGAGCCTGCTGCACGCCATGGGCTACATGCGCGGGCATCCCGTCGACTTCGCCGCCTGGGCAGAGGCGACAGGCGACGAGCGCTGGAGCTGGGACGGCCTGCTGCCGGCCTTTCTGGCCATCGAAGACCATTCACTGGGCGGCGACGGTATCCATGGCAAGGACGGGCCGATGCCCGTCTGGATCCCCGACGATGAGGTCAGTCCGCTGGCGCAGGCCTATATACGGGCAGGCGAAGCCCTGGGCCTGCCGCGCATCCCAGGCCACAACACCGGCAAGATGGTTGGCGTCACGCCCAACTCCCTGATGATCAGGGACGGCCGACGTGTCACAGTGTCGGAAGCATGGCTCACGCCGTCGGTGCGCGCGCGGCCGAACCTGACGATCATGACCGGGACGCTTGTCCGCAGTCTGGAACTCGACGGATCGAAAGTCACGGCCCTTCAGCTTGTCGGACCGAACGGCAGTGCCAGCGTCAGCGCCGATACCGTCGTCCTGTCCGCCGGCTCGCTGGAAAGCCCGGCGCTGCTGATGCGTTCGGGGATCGGTCCTGAAGACGTCCTGAAACAGGCCGGCGTCACCTGCCGGGTCAAGTCGTCGGAGCTCGGCCGCAACCTGATGGACCATCTGCTCGGAGCGGGTAATCTCTACGCCGCTCGGAAAGAGGTGGCGCCGTCACGCCTGCAGCATTCGGAGAGCATGGCCTATATGCGGGCGGGAGATTTCACCGCCGACGGCCAGCCCGAAATCGTGGTCGGCTGCGGCGTCGCTCCGATTGTCTCGGATAGCTTTACGGCCCCCGCGCCGGGAACGGCCTATTCCTTTCTGTTCGGCGTGACGCACCCCACAAGCCGTGGCGAGCTGCGTATTTCCGGATCCGAGATGACGGACCCGCTGCAGATCGACCCATGCTACCTGCAGACCGAGCACGATCGCTGTATGTTCCGCGCAGCCCTCGCCGCGGCGCGGGAGATCGGACAGCAAGCCGAACTCGATGAATGGCGCAGCCACGAACTGCTTCCGGGACCGCTCGATACCACGGAAGAAATCGACGTCTTCATCGCCAAGGCAGCGATCACGCATCACCATCCCTCCGGAACCTGCCGGATGGGCAAGGATGAGGCCTCCGTCATCGACCCCTACCTTCGCCTCCGAGGCCTGGACAACCTCTACGTGGTCGACGGCTCCGTGCTGCCAAGCCTTACGGCGGGTCCGATCCACGCGGCGATACTGGCGATCGCGGAGACGTTCGCGAGGCAGATCGAGGCGGTTTGAGATCCGGGCAACGTTCACGATACGCCCGGCAATTCAAGAGTTGCCGGGCGTATCAGGAAGCTCATCCGCATGTCGGCCTCCTCGTCGTTGAGACGCGAGGCTATCCTGCCGCTCAAGTCACACGTTTTTGCTCTTGGCCAGCAGCCAGAGCAGGTAAAGGCCACCGAGGAACCCGGTGGTCAGCCCGACCGGCATGTTCAGATTGAGTGGCAGGCGCTGACCGACAAGGTCCGCAGCCAGCAGGAGTACAGCGCCGGTCAGCGCACCGGAGACGATCGGGACGGCGGGCGAGCCGGTCAGTCGCCGCGCGACCTGAGGACCGACGAGGGCGATGAAGGCGATTGGTCCTGCGGCGGCGGTCGCGGTTGCAGTCAGCCATACAGCGACGAGAACCATCACCAGTCTTGTGCGCTCGACGGAAATGCCAAGCTGGCTTGCCGTGTCGTCGCCCATTTCGAGGATGGTCAATCGCCTCGCATGATAGAGTGCTGCCGGCAAGGCGATTGTCAGACTGCAGGCGGCGGGGACGACATGTGACCATGTTCTGGTGTTGAGAGAGCCGGCGAGCCAGAGCTGGGCAGCAGCGGCCTGATCGAGATCACCCATGACCAGAAGGACGGTGTTGAACCCGGAAAGCACGGCTCCGACGCCGATACCGATCAGGACCAGCCGGTAGCCGCCGGTGGTGCGGCCTTTCAGCGAAAGCAGGAACACCAGCAGGGCCGTGGCCCCGCCGGAAAGCACGGCGGCAAGCGAGGTTTCGACAGGTCCCGCGTTGAACAGGACGATCTGGACGATGGCGCCGGTCGCAGCACCGGTCGTGAACCCGACGATATCGGGCGAGCCCAGGGCATTGCGGGAGATCGACTGGAAGATCGATCCGGCCATGCCAAGCGCGCTGCCGACGAGAAGCGCGGTCAACACGCGCGGCAGCCTTATTCTCAGGATCACGCGCTCGGCTCTCTGGTTGTCGCCCGCGCCGGTGAGGCTGGCAATGACTTCCGCCGGCGTGAACGAGAGCGCGCCTGTGCCAAGCAGGACTACACCGAGAAGGAGAGCCAAGGCGACAAGGGCGCAGCACACGAGGATCGTTCTCGGGTGCCAGCGGAAAGACATCTCTCCAAAACGCAGGACTGCGAGCGACGGACCTTTCATAGCTGCCTCAACCGGAAGCGACGGACCACGGCAATGAAGAAAGGTCCGCCGATGAGCAGCGCGATGATGCCTGCGGCCACTTCCGCCGGCATGGCAATGACCCGGCCCGCGACATCGGAAACCAGCAGCATGACGGCGGCGAACAGCGCAGAATAAGGCAGGATCCAGCGATGATCGGGGCCTGTGACAGCGCGTGCGATATGTGGAGCAACCAGCCCGACGAAACCGATGGGGCCACCGGCCGCGGTCGCGGCTCCGGCCAGCAGCATGATCGAGAGACATGCGCCCGCCCAGGTCAGTCCGACATTCACCCCGAGCGTCTGCCCGAGTTCGTCGCCCAGAGCGACCGCATTCAGGCTTCCCGCAATCGACAGGGCCACACCAAGGCCGAAGGCCACGGCGATTGCCAGCACGATGGCGTTGTCGAAGCCCTTGCCATCGAACGAACCGGCCGACCAGTGGCGAAAATCGTCGAGGACCTCCAGCGGCGCGTTCAGGATGACGATGCCGGTCACCGATCCCAGCACGATGGAAATTCCGGCGCCGGCCAGCACCAGCCGCACCGGATTGATGCCGGTTTCATGAGCCTGCCCGAGCAGGAAGACCGCGATGCCGGCAAGTCCAGCGCCGATGAACCCGCACCAGACGTAGTGCTGCATCAGCGTGAGGTTGAATACCGATATGCCGATTATGACGGCTGCGGCAGCACCGGCATTGACGCCCAGCAGGCCGGGTTCGGCCAAGGGATTGCGGGTGACCGCCTGCATGACGCTGCCGGCAACACCGAGAGCGATCCCGCAGAGAAGCGCCACGATCGTACGCGGCAAACGCAGTTCCCGGACGATCAGATGACTGTCGTTGCCGGGGTCGTAGGCGCGAAACGCCCCGATCATTTCGGCAAGGGAAATGGGACGGGAACCGATGGCAAGACTCGCAAAACAGGCCACGACAAGAACCGCAAGCCCGGCGACGAGGCCGAGAATGCGTTTGTTCCGACGCGTCATGACCTGCCTGGGCGTTGCCGCATCGCGATGTCCTGCGGATGTCATGGAGCTTTCAGGGCTTGGGCGACGGCGTCGATCATCTGACGACCGGAATAATAATCGATGCGAAACGAACTGGGGCCAAGCGGATAGACCTGCCTGTTTTTCACGGCTGCCCGGTTGGCCAGAACCGGATCCGCCAGAAATGCCGCGACATCCTTTTCCGTACCGCGCAGCAGGAATACGCTTTCGGTCTGGACCGCTGCGGGAAGGTTCTCGCGCGAGATGAACTCGAAATCCGAACGACGGGTTATCTGCGGGCGCAGTTCCTCGGGAAGGCCCGCAACCTTCAGTCCGAGCGCCTGCAGAAGCTGTCCCTGCGGGCTTTCGGGACGTCCCACGGAATAGGTGCTGCCGATATCGTAGGCCACGATGCTGACGGGCCCGGCGGGAGGCTTGATCGTCTTGGCCGCCTCGGCAGCATAGGCGTCGAAGCGTGCGATCGACGCTGCGGCTTCCTTTTCCAGACCTAGAGCCTTGCCAAGCTCGATGGCAATTTCCTGCCAGCTCTGGTTGGAATAGTCGACGACCAGTGTCGGAACGCCCTGGGCCGTAAGTTCGGCGTAATGCTGGAGCACGCTGTCGGCGCCAGTCGCCGAGGCGATGAGAAGGTCCGGTTCCGCGCCGATCACAGCTTCGATATCGAAGTTGAGATTGGAATAGAGAGTTTTCACCCCGCGCTCGTCGGCAACTTCGGCCCATTGCGAAAAGAAGCCCTTGTCATCCGTCAGGATGCTGGGCGTCGTTGCCGCGGTCGCGATAACGGGGGCCTCGATGGCGAGCAGGATCCCCGTCAGGCTGGGCGTGGTCGAGACGATGCGCAGAGGCTTCTTTTCGATCGTCAGTTCACCGGCGGCGTGTTTCACCGTTCTCGGCCAGGTGCCGTCCTCGGCGCGGGCGGTGTCTGTTACGATGATCACGGCGAGAGCGGCGAACAGGAATTTCAGGGGCTTCATCATCGGGCGTTTCTTGAGAGGATATGTTTTCGAAAGGTGAGGGGCAGGTTCGTCAGACCGGAAGATCGATATCTTCTTCGTGCGGCCGGAGGGCTTGCTCTTGCCCGGACCTGGCCGCGTGTCGTTGAAGCCGCATCCGGTCGATCTCGGAACTGCTGACGCCTTTTCGCCAGTAACCAAAGACGCGAACATTCTCCTTGGGCAGTTCCTGCTCCTCGAGGAAGTATTTCTTGATGGCCCGGGCTTCATTCCGTTCCCCGGCCGCCCAGACGGTCCAATCCTGTGGGACCGCGAGAGCCTTGGCCGCAGCGACCAGACGTCCGGTGGTTCCGGCAGGCTCGCTTTCCGCGCGAAGCAGGAGATGACGTTCCACACCCGCGACATCCGGCAGGTCATCAAAGGCGGCACGGTCGGCAGTCTCGATGAAGATGCTTCCTTCCGCTCCCGGCTTCCAGCTCTGAAGGATGGCATAGACCGCGGGAATTGCCGTCTCGTCGGCGAAAAGGGCGATCCGTTTGCCGTTGTCATAGTTCGGCAGGAAATGCGGCCGCGGACCGATCATATGGACGCAAGCCCCGGCGCGCGTCTCGCTAAGCCAGCGCATGGCCGGGCTGTCATCCTCGTGGATCACGAAGTCGATCTCGATCCGGCTCTCAGTCTCGTCGAACGAACGGATGGTGTAAACGCGTGAAACCGGGCGCTGTCCTTCCGGGCTTTCAACCTCGATCCGCACGGCAAGGTTCGGCTGGCGCCAGACGGAGACATTGGTTGGAGAAA
Source organism: Rhizobium sp. ACO-34A (assembly GCA_002600635.1). Classification (NCBI taxonomy): domain Bacteria; kingdom Pseudomonadati; phylum Pseudomonadota; class Alphaproteobacteria; order Hyphomicrobiales; family Rhizobiaceae; genus Rhizobium; species Rhizobium sp. ACO-34A. The sequence continues at coordinate 93,983 of CP021372.1, forward strand.
TCCTGCCGGTCACCCGTGCAACCGACGGGAATGGGCGGGCAACTGATACGACCTCCATGGCGAGGCGTTCCATTCCACCCATATGGTCGTCCTTGCTCAGATGATCGCCGGGGTCCTCGACGCTTTCGGTGGGGCGGCCTGTCATGGCATTCTTCCTCGGGTGAAGTTTTCTGGCAGCGTTCCGTATTCTCTTGCATGGCGAGCGCCGATGCGTTGAAAATAACATGAGTTTTATAATCCATATTTGTCATATTGCAGAATGCATTCCGCAATGCAATACGATCACCGACCTGCCCCAAGCGAGAGGACGCCTTCTTGACCCATCGTCTCCATGCCGACACCGTGACCTTGCGATATGAGGAGCGGATCGTTTCGCGGGATCTGACGGTGGCGATCCCAGACGGTTCCTTCACGGTCATCATCGGCCCGAACGCTTGTGGGAAATCCACCTTGCTCAGGGCCTTGTCCCGCCTGCTCGTTCCGGCGACCGGTTCCGTGGTGCTCGATGGACAGGGCATCCGGGATCTGCCGGCGCGAGAGGTCGCGCGTCGCCTCGGGCTTCTGCCGCAGAGTTCAAATGCGCCATCGGGCATTACGGTTGCCGATCTCGTGGCGCGGGGGCGCTATCCCCATCAATCCTTCTTCCGGCAATGGTCGAAGGCTGATGAGAAGGCCGTGACTGCCGCAATGGAGGCGACAAATGTTACCGAGCTCTCCGACCGCGTGGTGGACGAGCTTTCCGGCGGCCAGCGCCAGCGAGTCTGGGTCGCCCTGCTTCTCGCGCAGGAAACGCCGATCATCCTTCTGGACGAGCCGACCACCTATCTCGATATCGCTCACCAGATCGAGCTTCTCGACCTGCTGGCAGACCTCAACGGACAGGGTCGGACGGTGGTTGCCGTGCTGCACGACCTCAATCAGGCCTGCCGCTACGCATCCCATCTCGTTGCGATGAAGGACGGCGCCGTGATCAGCGAAGGGGCGCCGTCCGAAATCGTGACGGAAGCGCTTGTCCGCGATGTCTTCGGCCTCGCTTCGGTCATTATCGCGGACCCGGTTTCCGCGACCCCGCTGATCGTGCCGAAAGGGCGAGGCAAGGCCTGAGGTCGGTTGCCGGGGTTACTCCATGCATTTCCGGGTGGCGGCACCCCCGGTCGCGGCGTTGACCAGACAGGCTTCGCGGAAAAGGGCTTCGCGGTCCTCGGGGCTCTGAAGCTGTCCCAGATCGGTGACCGTCGTGACGGCGCAGACGATTTCCTGCTGCGCATCGAAGACCGGAACGGCCTGGCCGGTAACGTTGGACAGGAGGTGGCTGGTCATTTCGGCCCAGCAGGTCTCCCTGATCTTCTCCAGAACAGCCTTCTCCGGCGGCTTCCCGCGAAAGTGGGAGGGCTGCTGTTTGCGCGCCGCCTCGATGCGGGCTTCGGGCAGGAAAGCCTGAAACACCAGTCCGCAGGCCGTGTTGTCGATCGGCAGGATGTCGCCCAGCCCGAGCGGATTGATCGAGAAATACGCACTCCTGAACCAGCGAACCAGTGTCGGGCCCCGGTCGGTCCAGATGGCAACCCCGCCGCTCATGGCGTGTTCATGCGTCAGCTTCTTCATATGGCGTGCGGCGATTTCCACCGCATCGACTCGCCTGAGAGCGCCAATCCCGATGCTCAGAGCCGTTGGGCCGAGATCATAGAAGCCGCTTGCCGGATCCTGCTGGGCAAGTCCTTCCTTGACCAGACTCTGCAGGTAGCGATGTGCTGTGGAACGCCCGGTTCCGGCGCGGCGAGCGATTTCTCCAAGCGCGAGCTCGTTTTCGGCATTGGCCAGAACGTTCAGGAAGCGGGTGGCGATCGAGACGGACTGGATGGTGCCCGAGCGTTTTTCACTCGTCGCATCCGCTACAGAATCGTGATCGTTTTCAATGTCTTCCAAAACACTCATCTCCCTGGCGGCCGCGTGTATCCGGCGCAGTTCGCCGCAACCTAGCCTGCTATCTGCCCAATGTCATGCCCCGGCAACCGCATGTCATCCCGATACCGGGAAGAGGATGTTGCGCTTTTGCAACGCCACTTCGCGGAACCGCATTGTGCCGATATGTGAAACACGTTCTATATTGCGGAACAATGGTGGATAGCATATTCCAACATGACTTTTCTACTCATGTTTAAGGGGGTATTTATGCGAGCCAACGCTCAACGCAGGTTCCTGAGTGGTGTCAGCGCCATCACGCTTTCCGGCCTCATGGCGATGCCGGTCCTTGCGCAGGACGCCTCGAGTTCCGAAGAGAGCTCCACGATGCTGGAGCCGATTGTCGTGACCGGGGAGAAAGTGGCGCGTGATCTGAAGAGCACGGCGTCGTCCGTTTCGGTGAAGACAAGCCGGGAGATCTCAGAAAAAACCGGCGACTCTTCGGTTGCGGAGGTCATTTCCGACGTCCCGAACGTTGTCTATCCGGATTCCGTCAGCTCGCCGGTTATCCGCGGACAGGACACGCAAGGCCCCAACACCGGCGCAACCGCATTCTTTGCGGGCACTGTGCCACGCGCGACCGTCAATCTCGACGGCCACTATCTGAACTATAACGAGTTCTTCTTCGGTGCGACATCGGTGTGGGATGTGGACAGCATCGAGGTGTTCCGCGGCCCGCAGACCACATCGCAGGGCGCCAATGCCATCGCCGGCACGATCATCGTCAACACGAAGGATCCGACGTTCACGCCCGAAGGCGCCTATCAGGCGGAAATCGGCAATTACAATACGAAGCGTGCGTCCGTCGCCCTTTCCGGCCCGATCGTGGAAGACGAACTGGCGGCGCGTCTGGCGCTCGATTATTCCGGACGCGACACGTTCATCGACTACGTCAATTCCGGCTTCAAGCACGAGGGCACCGATCAGGATTTCATGGCCTTCAATGGCCGGTTCAAACTGCTTTGGGAGCCTTCTGAAATTCCCGGCCTGACGGCAAAGCTGACCTACAGCTACAACAAGAGCAATCGCCCGAGCCAGGAAGCCGCCTCGGCGCCGTTCGATGAGCTCGAACACACCACCACGACCATGCCGACCTGGGAGCAGGATACCCATACCGGCATTTTCGACCTGGGCTATGACTTCGGCAACGGCGTGAAATTCTTCAACCAGACGCAGTATTCGACATCGGACGTCAGCCGGTCCACCGGTCTGGTCAACGGCGGCGATGCTCAAATCGACCAGAACAACACTTCCAATGAAACCCGCGTCACCTTCGGCGATCAGGAGGACGTGCTGAGCGGCGTGGCCGGTGTTTATTATGCCCACACGCAGACCGATGAAGTGCTCTATCTCAGCGGCACGTCCACCTTCGACGACACCAAGGACAATCTCGGCCTCTTCACCGAAATGAGCTACCGCTTGACCGATCAGTGGACCCTGACCGGCGGCCTGCGCTACCAGCACGACCGTATCCAGCGTTACGGCACCTCCGTCTATACCAAGACGCCGGTCGAATTCGACGAAACCTTCTCCACCGTGCTTCCCAAGCTGTCGCTCGCCTATGCCGCAACGCCGGACTGGACAGTCGGCGCCATGGTCAGCCGCGGCTACAATCCGGGCGGCGTTTCACTGAACATCAGCGCCGGCAAGTGGATGGAGTTCAAGGAAGAGAAGATCTGGAACTACGAACTGTTCACGCGTGCCAACCTGCTCGATGACCGCCTGACGCTGAGCAGCAACGTCTTCTACATGGACTTCAAGAACGCGCAGTACAACATCCCGGTCGTCATCTCGTCGGGCGTCACCCAGTCCTATACGATCAACGCCGAAAAGGCGCATGCCTATGGTCTTGAGATCGGCGCCGACTATCAGCTTCTCGATAACGTCAAGCTGAAGGCAAGTGCGGGTGTCCTGCGCACCGAAATCGACGAGATTGCCAGCAATGTCGCCTATGAAGGCAATGAGTTCGCCAAGTCGCCGGGCTACATGTTCAGCCTCGGGGCAAGCTGGGACGTGACCGAGAAGTTCAATCTCTCCGGTCAGCTGCGGCATCTGGACGGCTATTACTCCGACACGGCTAACACGGCGGCCTATGCGATCGATCCCTATACGGTCGTGGATGTCCGCACGAGCTACAAGTTCGCAGAGGCCATGGAGCTTTATGGCTACGTCAAGAACATCTTCGACGAGCGTTCGCCCACCTATATGCAGCAGAACCGCGGCATCGGCGGCATCGAGGCCAGCATGACCGCACCGCGCATGTACGGCATCGGCATCCGGGGCACGTTCTGAGTTATCGGGATGATGGAATGCAGACCGGCTCCGAGAGGAGCCGGTCTCTCCGCGTTCAAAGGGCGGGAAGGATTTGAGGAAAATGACTGTGAGAAAGAAACTCCATGTCGGCATGTCGCTGGCTCCCACATGGCTGAGCGGCGATGCCTGGCGCAGGCCCGACAGCGGCATAGAAAGCGTGTTCGGTAGTGATTTCTACGTCGATATCGCCCGGCGGGCGGAAGCGGCGAAACTCGATTTCGTCTTTCGTCCCGACAGCCTCTTTCTCAACACGCAGGTGCTCGAAACCTCTCAAGGGTTCGCCAGTCTCGACTCCACCGTGCTGCTTGCCGCTATCGCCCGCGAAACATCGCATATCGGCCTCCTGACTACCGCCTCCACGATGTTCGTTCCGCCTTACATGCTGGCGCGCCAGATCATGTCGCTGCACTGGCTGAGCAACGGACGGGTCGGATGGAACATCGTGACAGCGCTCGATGGCAACGAGAATTTCGGCCTGCCGGCAATGCCCTCATCGGAGGAGCGCTATGCCCGCGCCGCCGAATACACCGAACTCGTCAGGCTCCTGTGGCAGAGCTTTCCCGAGGAAGCGCTCAAGCGGGACCGGGAAAGCGGCCGCTATGCCGATCCCGGCCGGATCCGCCCGGTCAATCACAACGGGCCGCATTTCAGCGTGAAGGGACCGCTCAATCTGCCGGCCTTCGACAGGGCGCCGATCCCGCTGGTTCAGGCCGGTGCGTCCGAGGTCGGCCGCAACTTCGCGTCTTCCGTCGCAGATGCGATCTTCGCCGCGACCCCCGATATCGAAGCCGCGACCGACCTGCGCCGCGATCTGCGGCAAAGGGCCGAAGGCCATGGTCGCAGGGCGGATGATATCCGCCTCCTGCCGGGGCTGAGCCTCTATCTCGCCGCGACACGCAAGGAGGCACAGGAACTTTTCGCCTTCACCCATGCTCGCGGTGATCGGAACCGGAAAATTGCCCATATCCTCAAACTCACGGGTCTGGATCTTGCCGACTGGTCGGAAGACCGTCGGATCACGGCAGCCGATCTCCCCTCCGAACTGCCGGCCGGAGCCAGCAAGACCCATGCGGAACTGCTGAAACGCGTCATCATGCGCGAGGAACCGCTGCTGCGCGACTTGCTCGGACGGCCCGAGGTGATCGGATCCGGCCATTGGCAGATCGTCGGTACCGTCGATGACGCCGTGCAGGAAATCTCCGCCTGGGCCGATGCCGGCGCCATTGACGGTTTCATCACCACCCCGGGCGGCTCGCCCGGCTCCATGGGTCTTGCCCTGGAAGAACTCATGCCGAGGCTGAGCGATGCCGGCCTTCTCAGGAAGGACTATGCCGGATCGACGTTTGCCGGGCATTTTTGCGAACAGTGAGATGAGCGGGGAGAGCGCTTTTATCTGGCAGGCCTCGGTTTCTCGGGCCTTCGTCCAGATCAGGCGTGACGTAATGCGACGTTGCACCGATCAGCTTCACGCCGCGCTCGTAAGCCTGATGATAGGGCTTGGCGCCCTTGAAGGAAGGCAGGAAGGGTTGATGTCCCCGAGAGGCGGTCGAAAACTCGATAATCGGTGGCGGCCTCAAATCTGCTCGGCTCAGGAGACGAAGTCGATGTTTTCAGGTCGACCGCTCACCGATAGGGTGAGCCAGTACACTTGGACTGATGGTGGCGCGTTCACGAAAGCTGTTAAGGCAAAGTATTATGGCCTGGGTTGACGGTCATGCCATCGCCGCTGTTGATGACTTCACATGTGAATTTCTGATGATGGTTGCCGATATGGCCCTCGATCGTCGTTGCCACTACATGGCCTCCGTCGTCACGAGCGTCAAATATGTTGCGAGCGTCACAGCCTCCGGTGGCCGGCCTCGACAATGAAAGGACGTTGCGCGTCTGTGCTCGCCGTGAATACGGTTTTCCTCTTGCGAGCTTTATTCGTTGTTCTCTGACAGTTGTGTAGCCATCGGCCAGACGCTTCGTGGCGCAGCATGGCCGGAGCGGGAATGGCGGACGCTCGGTCCTGGCCTGTGCGAGGATCGCCAGTTACTGGCGGACGATGACTTCGAGCTCCGCATCGGGCCGGCCATCAGCGGCCTCCGGCAAGCCCTACTCGTGTTCTCAGCTATTCTTCAATAAGAGACGAGCCATTCCCTTGGGACGCCTCGTCCCGAGAGGACTGTCTTCCCAGTCATTAGCGAAAATATACGGAAATGTAATAGCAGGAAATGCAGACATTCTGATCCGCCAAATGGCTTGCGCACGCCTGATTCACTCCTAGAAGAATGGGAAACGCAATTCACGACCGAAGACAAGCTTATTCCAGAGACATGCATGAGCGCCATAAGTATATGATGAATTCAATTGTGCTTTCGTTTTGATCGCTAAACCCTTGCGGGTATTGTCGGTCTCTGGAACGTTATATTTATTTCTGTGATTCTGCGGTGGCATGGCCGCGGATGAAAGAGGTTTTGGAATGACGAATTACGTTGCGGGCCTACCCGCCTTTCTTTCCTACTTTCTCATCGGCCTGGCCTGTTATGCGGCGTTTGCCGCGATTTACACGCGGTTGACGCCGCAAAAGGAAGCCGAGTTGATCCGGGACGGCAACCTTGCCGCCATCGTGGCTTTTCTGGGTGCCTTGATCGGGTTCAGCCTGCCGCTTGCTTCGGCTGCAGCCAACTCGGTGAGCCTCGTCGACTATGTGATTTGGGCAGTGATCGGCATAGTGATCCAGATTCTCGCGTTCTACATCGCCAACTTCACGATGAAGGATCTGCACGGGAAGATCACGGACGGGAACGTCGCCGCGGGTCTCTGGGGTGGCGGTATTGCCGTCGCGATCGGCATTCTCAATGCCGCCTGCATGACCTACTGAGGTTTCGGCATGCCCAGACGTCTGATCGGAGACCACCCGCACCTCGCTTTCGGCACCATTGCCGCGGCCGCCTTCGTTCTCAGCACATGCAGCAGGGACGAGGCGATTGTCTTTACCTCCGCCAACCAGTGCCTTGCCTCCGGCATGGACGCCGAGGTGTGCAAGGCCGCGGCCGAGGATGCGAGACTGGCTCATCTCGCAGCGGCCCCGAGATATCGGAACATGGTTGCCTGCGAGATGGAGTACGGTTCGCGCAACTGTGTCGAGCAGCCCGGAAACACGGTGCCGGACAATCCTTCCGGCCAGAGTGTCTTCCTCCCCATGCTGGCGGGTTTTGTGTTGTCGTCCGGGGTCAAGGACCTCGACGATTATTACCGTTATCGCCGACGTGAAGAGGAGGGAGGTTCTTCCGGCGGTTCCGTGAGGATCTATCGCAAACGGTCGGGAGAAATGGTGACGCCCGTTGCGGACAAGCGTGGGGGAACCAGATCGATCAATGCTCCCGACACCATGAGGATGCAGCATTTCAATCCGAAGACGCATGCTGCCAGCCGGAACGGGTTTGGTAGCCGTCTTTTCTCCGGAGGCTGATAATGCGGCGCATCTCAGTCCCGCCGCGCCCCGACTGGCGTGAGAAAGCCGATGCCGTCGGCTTCGGCTTTCACGAGATGTATGGCGAACCCTATTGGGTCGATGATGCCGCCTATTGTTTCGAACTCGAAGAGATAGAGAGCAGGATCGAGGAGCCCAGTCAGGAACTGCACGAAATGTGCCTCGATCTGGTTGGCGATATCGTCAGAAGCGAGGAGGCGCTCGATCGACTGGCGATACCGCGTGAATACCATGATGTCGTACGCCAATCGTGGGAGCGGGAAGACCGCCATCTCTATGGTCGCTTCGACCTCGCCTACGATGAAACCGGCCCGGCGAAATTGCTCGAATACAACGCCGATACGCCGACATCCGTGTTCGAGACGGCCTATTTTCAGTTCAACTGGCTGACGGACCAGATCGCCATGGGCAATCTTGCGGCGGGCACCGACCAGTACAACTCCTTGCAGGAGAGCCTGATCGAGGCCTTCGGCCAGTTCTCGCGGGACAGGATTTTCCATTTCGCGGCGGTGACCGACAGCCCCGAGGATCAGGGTACGACGGTCTATCTGATGGATTGCGCCATTCAGGCCGGCCATCGCGTCCAGTTCCTCGACATTCGCGAGATCGGGGTCGATGGATCGGGTCGGTATGCGGATCTGCAGAACCGTGTCATCGAGCGCTGCTTCAAGCTCTATCCCTGGGAATTCATGCTGCGCGAAAACTATGCGGCCCAACTCAAGGAGCACAGCGCAGTTTTCGTCGAGCCTGCATGGAAGGCGGTTTTATCGAACAAGGGGTTGTTGCCGCTGCTCTGGCAGCGCCACCCGAACCATCCCAATCTTCTGCCAAGCTTTTTTGCCGATGATCCCGCGGCGTCCGGGCTGATGGACTACGTCATCAAGCCGTTGCTGTCGCGTGAAGGGGAAAACGTCCGCCTGTTTCGCAACGGAAGCGAGGTGCTCTCGGCTCCGGGCGATTATGGCGCAGAAGGTTACGTGGTTCAGGCTTATGCACCACTTTTTCACAGCGAGGCCGGTTATGCGGTGCTCGGAAGCTGGATTGTCGGGGATCGGGCCTGCGGGCTGGGTATTCGCGAGGACAGGTCGTTCATCACTGCAAATCTCTCCCGTTACGTGCCACACATCATAACGGGATAATGTTGAATCCCGGGCCGCGTGATACCGGGCAAGCCCGAACAGAAACCGAAATTCCTGCCGACCGAACAGATTGGAACATATATGGCCACCGGACTTCTCGCACTTCTCGACGACGTTGCAGCGATCGCCAAGCTTGCAGCCGCATCACTGGACGATATTGCCGCGCAGACTGCGAAGGCAGGGACGAAAGCGGCAGGGGTGGTCATCGATGATGCGGCCGTCACGCCTAGATATGTGGTTGGCCTCTCGCCAGCGCGGGAATTGCCGATCATCGGCAAGATCGCGCTTGGATCCTTGAAGAACAAGCTGCTGTTCCTCCTTCCCGCCGCACTTATCCTTGGGTATTTCGCCCCGTGGTCGATCACGCCGCTTCTGATGCTTGGCGGCCTTTACCTCTGCTACGAGGGCGCCGAGAAGCTGTTCGAGGTCATTATGCCCCACAGCGCCCATGAGCATGAGGCAGCCCTTTCCAGCACGGTCGATCCGGTCGCATTGGAAAACCAGAAGGTTTCCGGCGCGATCCGGACCGATTTCATCCTCTCGGCCGAAATCATGGCCCTGACGCTCGCCAACGTTGCCTCGTCCAACATCTACATACAGGCAGTGGTCCTAGCCGCAGTCGGGATTCTGATCACCGTGGCAGTCTATGGTGTCGTCGCCCTTATCGTGAAGGCCGACGACGTGGGGCTTGCCCTTGCCCGCTCCTCTCTCGGTCTGGTGAAGCTGGTTGGGCGTGGGCTTGTTGCCGGGGTTCCGGTTTTCCTGAAGATCCTCGCCATGGTCGGGACCGCCGCGATGCTGTGGGTCGGAGGAAGCATCCTCGTCCATGGTTTGGCCGTCCTCGGCTATCACGGCCCGGAGCACCTGATCGAAGAGATCGCGGCCGGCGTCACGGCTGTCACCAGCTATCTGCCCGGAGTCCTGCACTGGATCTCGACATCCGCGGCGCAAGCCGTGCTTGGCATCGTCATCGGTGCCGTCATGATCGGGCTGGTTCATCTGGCAGCGCCCCTGATCCGGCTGCTGCAGCCGGGCAAGTGATATTGCTGGCGTAAACGACGGACACATTGCAATCAATGAGACAACGTTCCCATATCGATTTTGTGTGGTTGAGCAGCATGGCGATGGCCGCCATGGCTTACTTGCCTATGGATGATCGAAAACTGGAATGATATCAAAATGTTGTCCTGATCTTGAAACGTCCGGCTGCCGAATTCTGTGAGGAACTCGGCGCGGGCCGTCGCCGATCCCGGCGGTTTACGGCGGGTTTGGCCGCCACCGAATGTTCATGCGTGGATATCAGTGTCTCGATCGTGCAGCCCACATTCACGGCTGCCGTTGAGTAAGCCAGCGCGAACCATCGAGTATCCGCTATCCGGTTATCGGCACTCGTCCGATGAAACAACTGTTGAGGTCGTGCGACGGTTAATCCCGGTTACGGAATACGGTCGGCAGAGCTATTGGCTTCCAGTGCCTGCAGCAGCGTTGCAAGCAGGTCCACTTTCGGGACCGGGACGTCACACCGGGCGGCGATCTCCCGGACTGCGAGAACCTGTGCATCGATCTCCAGCCGTCGTCCGGCCAGCAAGTCTTGCAACATCGAGGCCCGGTGCTTCAGGATCGACATATGCCGGAGTTGTGCGTCCGTATCGTCAGCAAGCTCGATTCCCAAGGCGAGAGCGACCCGACGCGCCTCTTCACGGACCTGTCGGTAAAGATCCGAAAGTCTGGGACTGGCGGCGATCTGGTCAGCGCGGCTGCGTGTCAGGCAGCCGATCAGAGATGCGGGAAGATTGTGCAGGAGTTTCTTCCATACCTCGCGACGTATGTCATCGGCCGGAACGACCTCGTCCAGAGAGCCGGCGAGTATGCGCGTCAGTGGTGCCAGCTGTGGGAGAGGTGAAGCGCCCGCGGCACCGAGGAAAAAACGATTGCGGGTCGAGATGTTACGCACAGTGGCCGTTCCTTCCATCATGTTGGCGGAATGAACGACGCAGCCGGCGCTGCGGTCGATCCCGATCCTCGAGGCGATCCTGCCGCCGGGATCGAGAGCGTCGAGCGGACCCAATGGCGTCTGACCGCCGAGCCCGTACCACCACGGAATGCCGTTGACTGCGAACACGACCGTGGTGTGCGATCCGAGCAGTGGCGCAAGATCATCGAGAGCGGCGGCAAGCGAATAGGCCTTGAGCGCAACGATCACCGCATCCTGAGGGCCTAAATTGCGGGTATCGTCCACGACTGTCACCGGGACGGTGAAATCCTCCGAAGTTGAGATAAAGCGCAGGCCCTCGCGCTCGATGGCCCTAGCCGTGGCAGGCCGTGCCACGAGGGTGAAACCCACACCGGCGCGTGCCATTCTGGCCGCGAAATGACAGCCGACGGCACCGGCTCCGAAGACGGTGATCTTCATGCGCGCGCCTTCATGTCGGCGAGCTTCATCGGCCGGAACCATATCGCTTCAGGCCGGGTCCGGCGGAGCCGCCGGCGCCGACATGGGCAGGGATGGATCGCATGCCCATTCCGCGAGCGAGGCATCGTAGATCGCAACATCGGAATGATCGGCATAGGCCAGTGCGAACGCACCGACGGAGGCGGCAACGCCTGCACCACAATAGGTGATGGCGCGTTTCTCCGCAGTGAGGCCGGCACCGGCGAAACGCTGGCGGATTTCTTCGGGCGACAGGAAACGCTTGCTTGCCGGATCGGTCAGGTCGCCCTGGGGAACGTTGACGCTGCCGGTGATATGGCCGCGCCGCCCATTCTTCGATTCTGCCGCACCGGAATAGGCATTGGCCGGCAGGTTGTTGATGACGACGGTATCGTTTCGAGCAAGGGCCGCCAGTACGTCCTCGCGTCCGACGAAGGTTCCGGAGAGTGGTTTCGCCTGCAGGATCGTTGCCGGATATGGTGCAACGGTTCCCGTTTCGAGCGAGCGCCTCTCACCGATCCAGAATTCCTTGCCGCCGTCGAGAAGAGCGGCATTGGAAAAGCCGATGGAACGAAGCAGCCACCACAACCGCGCCGCGAAACCGTAACTTCCGGCCGAATAGATCACCACCCGACTGTCGGGGCCGATCCCGGCCGCACCAGCCGCCGCCGCAAGAACGGCGGTGGCCGGAGCCATGTAGTTGAACGGGCTTTCCGGATCGGAGAAGCCGCTTTTCAGATCGAGATATCGCGCGCCGGGAATGTGCTCCTTCTCGAAGGCTTGCCCTGCGGAGATGGTTTCCCCACCCACCACGACCGGTCCCTGGCTCACATCGAAGAGGCGCAGGTCCGGATCGGCAAGATGATCTGCGAGCCAGTTCGTGCTGACGAGAAAGGGGGAGAAACTGTCTTCTTTACGGGGCATGCGGTCGATATCCTTGATTGTTACGTGTGATGGTCTCCCGGCCTCAGGCCGGGATCTCTCCTTCCACGGTGACGCGGTAAAGCAGGCGCGGATATTCGCCGTAGTCGTGAATGGCGTAATGCGTGGTCGCGCGGTTGTCCCAGAGAAGCACGTCGCCCTTGGTCCAATGGTGGCGATAGGTGAATTCCGGCTTGCCGAGCAGCGATTGCAGATATTTGAGCAGCGGCGCGCTTTCATCGCGGCTTACGCCCTCGAAATGCTCGGCATGAGCGCTGATGAAGAGCAGCTTGCGGCCGGTTTCCGGATGCGTGCGGATCACCGGATGCGCCCAGCCGGGAAGATTGCGGTCGACGCCATTGAGCACGATGTCCTGCGCGCGGCCGTAATGGACCGCCTTGAGGTGCTCGAGAGCTGCTTTGTAAGGCTCGGGCAGCGCATCATAGACCGCATACTGGTTGCACCACATGGTATCGCCGCCCACGGGTGGAATGTCCTGGGCAGAAAGCCCGGTGATCTTGGCCGGAGCCTCGACATAGGGACTGTCCGAATGCCAACGCTCGGAAATCGCCTTGGACTTGCCGCGGTTGGAAATCGGGATGGCGAAGGTCGCGCCGGGAACCGGCTGCAGGATCGGTCCGATCCAGAGCTTGCCGAAACGGCCGAGAAAGGCTTCCAGATCGGCGGCGCCGAGTGTTTGTCCGGGAATGACCACGATGCCGCGATTGTAGAGAAGGTCGGCAATTGCAGCGAAGGCTACGTCATCGATATCGCGCAGATCCTTGATGCCGGTGATTTTCGTTCCCGTATAGGGAGACAGTGGCTCCGCCTTGAAGGGCAGGGCAGCTTCTGCGGTTTCCGCCTTGGCTTGGGCAACGGACATTTCAGTTCTCCTTTTCTCTGTGGCTGAAGCCACTCGTTTCGCGCGCCTCCAAAGGGGCGCCAGTCGCGCAAACTCTCCCGCGCCCCGGAGCCTTGCATTGCTCCGGTCGTCGTCCCGCGTTCGCGTTCAACAGGTGAGAAAGTAGTTTGTCTACAAATTTAGTAGACAATAGACCGGGCCCATGCAAATAGAAAAGGCACCTGTCGTTATGCACGGATGTTATGACCTGTGGCACGCATCACCCAGAAACAGATCGAGGCTTTTCGCGCCGTCATGGTCGTGGGATCGATGACATCGGCGGCAAATCTCCTGCTGATCTCCCAGCCCGCCATTTCACGGCTGATACGTGATCTGGAGGCGGAAACACGCCTGCCGCTGTTCAGCCGCCGTGGCAATACGCTCGTGCCGACGCCGGCCGCACTTGCTTTCGCGGAGGAAGTGGACAGCTCTTTCATCGGCCTTGAACGCATCGCCGCCTTTGCCGAGGAACTGAGGCAGGAGAGCATCGGCATGCTGAGGATTGCCGCAATCCCAACGCTTGCGCGCGGGCTTCTGGCCCAGTTCATCGTGCCGTTCATGAGCACCCGGCCGGGGGTGGGAGTGTCGATCGTTTCCCTCACATCGCGCCTTGTCGTCGAGGCGGTCTCCCGCGGGCAGGCCGATCTCGGCTATACCGCCGTTGGCGTGAACCGGGCCGATTTCTCCCATCATGCCAGTGAGTTGCAGGCGGTGGCGGTATTTCCCCAAGGCCACAGGCTGGCAGGTCGCAGGGTGATCGAGCCGGGCGACTTCACTGGAGAAACGGTGGTCATGCTGAGGCCGGGGTCATTGTTTGCCGCCCGGGTGGAGGTCGCTCTCTCCGGTATCCAGCGGGACGTGCGTTTCACCGTGCAAACCTCTCACGAGGCCTGCGCATTGATTGCCGCGGGGGCGGGCGTTGCCGTCGTCGATCCGATGGCCGCTTTCGATTTCCGCGACAAGGGTATCGGAATTCGCCCCTTCCGGCCGCATCTGGAAAGCGGCTTCCAGTCTATACGCCCGCTGGAGCCGAGCGGAACCGGCACCACTTTCGGCAAGACGGAAAAGCCGCGCCTGCTGGATACGCTCGTGCAGGAGTTTCACGACTTCGCCATGGCCAGACTGCGGGTCTATTCGGACCCCGGAGACTGCGAGATATTTCCGGATGCATAGCCAGCCCTGAAGGCATTGATCCCGAAAGCCGTCGCCGCGAGCAATCCCGCAGCCAGCAGCGCCAGCAAGGGGCTTCCTATCCCCGGCAGGGCAAAGCAGAAACCGGCAAGGGATGCCCCCAGCGTGGAGCCGCCAACGCGAGCGATCGCCTGAACACTTCCCGCCGCTCCGCTGCGTGAACGGGGGGATGCGGAAAGCATGGCATGCATGTTCGGCGCCTGAAAGAGCCCGACCGCCACGCCTCCGAGGACAAGGCCGGGCACAAGCAATCCCGATGGTGTCGCTGCCGGCAACAATGCCATCCAGCCGAGACCCGCCGCCAGCAGCGCCGCACCGGTCATGCACAACGTCGCGACCTGGAAACGGCGGCCCATACGGGGTGCCAGCATGCTGGTCATGGCAGCGCAGACCGGCCATGCCGTCATCAGGGCCCCGGTTTCGAGCACGCTCATTCCGCGGAGGCCGATAAAGAGAAAGGGCAGTGATATCAGCGAGGCCGACTGCGCCGCGAACATGGAGACGGATGCGGCGATGGCAAAACTGAAAGGAGGGATGCGGAAGAGGTCGAAGGGCAGCAGCGGCGCTTCGCTCGCCAGATCGACACGCACCCACAACAGCCAGGCGATCACCGTTCCCGCCAGAAGCAGGCTGCCGGTCAAGGTGTCCTTCGGCAATACGGAAAATGCGATGATCCCGAGCCCGAGGCTGACCGCATTCAGCGCCACGCTGACGATACCGAGCGGGCGACGCCTGCCTTTGTTGTTCGGCAGGGCCCGGGTACATATCCACGCGGCCACGCCGAAGGGCACGCCGATCAGAAAGAGGAAGCGCCAGTTCCCGCCTGCGGTCAGCACAAGAGCGCCCAATGAGGGGCCGGCGGCAGCGGCGAATGTGACCGCGGATGTGTTGAGGGCAACGCCCGTGCCGAAAAGACGGCCCGGATAGCTCGCGCGTAGCAATGCCGAAGCGCAGCTCATCACGCCGGCCGAACCAAGTCCCTGCAGGATACGGGCGCCGAGCAGCCAGACGAAGCCTTCGGAGAAGAAACCCGCTACGGACGCCAGCACGTAGAGAAAGATGCCGGCACTGAAGGTACGTCCGTAACCGATGCGGTCGGCGATCACGACCGTGGGGAGAAGGCAGATCACGGCCGTAAGCTGATAGGCGTTGACGACCCAGACGGCCGACTGGGCCGAGACCGACAGCTCTTCTGCAATCCTCGGCAGCGCCACGTTGAGCATTGCGCCATCCAGAACACTGAGGACAGCCGCAATGGTGATGGCGATGACGGCGACTGCGCGCCGCGGCATGGCAAGACCATCGGCACCGGCCTCAGCCGGCGCCTTTCGCGCATTTTCGTTTGTCACGATGGGATTTCCTGTTCTCGGGTTGCCTCAGGCGATGCAGGCCGCATTACTGCCGGGCCTCATGACTCGTTTTCGGCAAAGACTTCATCGCGCTTGCTGCGAATGAAGGAGAAGCCCATGAGCAGCAGCAGGAAGGCCGATACGGCAAGGAAGGAAGCCGAGATGGGCCGCGTGAGAAACACCGACCAGTCGCCGCCGGAAAGCGTCAGCGCGCGGCGAAGATATTCCTCCATGTCGGACCCCAGAATGAAACCGAGCATGAGCGGCGCGCCTTCGAAGGCATATCGTCGGGCGGCATATCCGAAGAAGATGAAGAACGCGAGCAGCAGGACCGGAAACGGACTGTTGGTGATGCAATAGATCCCCACCGTGCAGAACAGCACGATCGCGGGAAACAGCCACTTGTAGGGAATGGCCAGAAGCCGGATCCAGATGCCGATCAACGGGTAGTTGAGAATAAGAAGGAACAGGTTGCCGATCCACATGGAGGCAATCAGCGCCCAGAACAGATCCGGATTGCGGGTGATGATCTGCGGGCCTGTCTGGATGTCGTGGACGGAAAGTGCCGCAATCATCAGCGCCATGGTGGGGCCGGAAGGAATGCCCAGTGTCAGCATGGGGATGAAATTGGTTTGCGCGCCGGCATTGTTGGCCGATTCAGGCCCGGCCAGCCCCCGTATATTGCCCTGACCGAAAGGCATTTCGCCCTTCTTGCGGCCAAGCCGTTTCTCAACCGTGTAGGAGGCGAAGGAGGCAAGCACGGCGCCGCCGCCCGGCAGGATGCCGAAGAAGAAACCGATCAGGGAGCCGCGAAAGATCGCGGGCGTGGCAAGTTTCATATCCTGTCTGGAAATACGCAGGGTCGAGACATTCTGCGGGACGATCTGCTGGGAACCGGAAGAGTTTTGCAGATTCCAGATGATTTCCCCGAAGCCGAACAAGGCCATTGCGACGATTGCGAAATCCAGTCCGTCCTCCAGCTCGTCGAAACCGAAGGTGAAACGCGTCTCGCCAGACGTGATATCGCTGCCGACGAGGCTGAGAAGCAGCCCCAGCACAGTCATGATCAGCGCTTTCAGAGGATCGCCATGGGAGAGGGCGACGGCGCCTACGAGTCCGAGACACATCAGCGAGAAATATTCGGGCGCACTGAAGTGAAACGCGATCTTGGCAAGCTGTGGTGCGAACAATGCGACCAGCAGTGTTCCCACACAGCCGGCGAAGAAAGAGCCGACGGCCGCCAGCGCAAGTGCGGTGCCTGCCTTGCCCTGCCGGGTCATCTCGTAACCATCCAGCGTCGTTACCAGCGAGGAGGATTCTCCTGGAAGCCGGATCATGATCGCCGTTGTCGAGCCGCCATATTGGGCACCGTAATAGATGCCCGCCATCATGATGATGCCGGCGACGGGATCGAGCACATAGGTCGCCGGTAGCAGCATGGCCAGCGTGGCGACCGGCCCGAGCCCCGGAAGGACGCCGACCAGCGTCCCGAGCAGGCAGCCGATCAACGCGTACATGAGGTTCGTGACAGTCAGCGACAGCGCGAACCCATGCATGAGGTTGTTCAGAGTATCCATTGATTGGGCCTCAATACGACCAGGGCCAGAGCGGCACGGGCAAGCCGAGAAGCTCCTTGAAAATGGCCCATGACACTGTTGCGAGGATCACCGCCAGAACCAGGCTTTCCTTCGGATGGATCATCGAGGCGGCACGGCTGGCGATCAGCACGAGAAAGAAGGTCGCCGGCAGCAATCCGGCGCCCGGCAGGCCTATGGCTGTACCGCCGCCGATCAGGACGGCGAAGACGACAAGCGCAACCATGATGAACACGAGTTGCCGAAGCGGCCACGCTCCGAGGCCGGGGCCGTGTCGGCCCGCATATTCCCGAATGGCGGCAATCGTCGAAAGACCGGTCAGCAGGATACTGAGCAGCAGCGGGAAATAGCCCGCCTGCGGCGCAGTCGCGGTTCCGATACCGTACTCCAGCGACAGGAATGCAGCGCCGAGACCGATCAGCACGAGAAAAAGAGTGGCGTAGAAACGTTCCATCGATAGCTCCGTCTTCTATGCCGACCGTTCGGCCCCGATGGGGCTCTTGCGCACCGACAGGTTGCGCAGATCCGCCAGCCGGGGTGCCCCGAGAAGCGTCATGTTGGTGCGGATCTGCTCGCCGAGATTGGAGAGAAAGGCCGAGAGACCGGCCGAACCTTCCGCAGCGAAGGGATAGAGGCAGGCTCGCCCGAGCCCGACGATATCGGCGCCAAGCGCCAGCGCCTTCAGCACGTCCGCGCCCGAATGGAATCCGCCATCCACGATCAGCGGAATGCGTCCGCCGAGCGCCTCGGCCACTGGCGCAATCAGTTCGGCGATACCGCAACCCTGATCGAATTGTCGGCCGCCATGATTGGACAAATAGATGGCCGCGACACCCACCTCGAGCGCCCTGACGGCATCGCGTGGGTCCTGCACGCCCTTGAGAATGATCGGGATATTCTGGTTGCTCTTGATCAGCGCGGCAAGCCTGCCCCAGGTGAAGGTCTTGCGAAAGACGGAAGTGCCATCCTGCTGTCTGCCGGAAGCATGGTTGCCGGTCTCCAGATCGCGCCGACGCGCGGGGAAAACCGGAGCATCCGCCGTGATGATGACGCCACGGTAGCCGCGGCCAATGGCATTGCGACATTGCAGGTCCAGCCAGTCGGCGTCGCCCTCGATATAGATCTGGTAGAAGGCCGCTCCCTTGCCTGAGACTTCCAGGGTTGCGGCATTCGGCAAGGCGGATCCGGCAGACCAGGCGATGCCGCTGCGGTTTGCCGCCTCTCCGAGACCGTCGATGCCGTCGTCATGCAGGCGATGAAGCGATCCGACAGGAGCAAGCAGCAGCGGCAAGGCAAGACGGGAACCGAGGAAGGACGTGGACGGATCGACCTGCGAAACATCGGCCAGCAAGCGCGGTATCAGCGCCAGTTCATCGAGCGCCTGCCGGTTACGCCGCAACGCGGCTTCCGTCTCAGAACCACCCTCGACATAGGCCCAAAGACCGGCGGACAAAGTTGCCTTTGCCCGTTCGGCGTAGGATAGAGCGACCATCTGATCGCTCAGCCCTTGGGGGCTTCCGCGAGATAGGTCTTCCAGAATTCGATGTCCGAGCGCACGTGCTTTTCCGTCGCCTCCGGGCCGAATTCCAGAACCTCGCCACCGGATTTCCGGATGAAGCTCGTCAGCTCGCCGGCTTCCTCCAGCTTCCTACCCGCTTCTACCAGCTTCTGCTTCACATCCGCGGGCAAGCCCTTCGGCGCGAAGATGCCCCACCAGGAAAACAGCGGAGCAAGGGTCGGATAACCGAGTTCTGTGACGGTCGGGACATCCGGATAGACGGGGTTGCGCTGGCTTGCGACCACGGCCAGCGGACGCAGCTGCTGGTTTTCGAAATAGGGCTTGAAGAATGCGGCCGTCAGATAGCCCGAGGTCGCCTCGCCGGAAAGAACCGCCAGCGCCTGCGCTCCGCCGCCCCTGTAGGGCACATGCACGAACTGCGCACCCGCCGCCTTTTCAAGAGCCTGACCGATGATGTGCGCCGTGGTGTTGGGTCCGACGGAACCATAGGAAACCTTGCCGGGGTTGGCCTTGGCGAAGTCGACATAGCCCTTGAAGTCCTTGATGTCGCTATCCGGCTTTACATAAAGCAGGAAGGGCTGCGACATGATCCCGGTAATCGCTTCGAGCTGGGCAAAGGAATCGAACTCGCCCCGCGCGGTCTCCTGCGAAAGCCCGTCCGTCACTACCAGCGTATATCCGTCAGCCGCTGCCTTGGCTGCGTGTTTCGCACCGACCGTACCGCCTGCGCCGGGCCGGACGTCGACGATGACGGGTACGCCCAGAACCTTTTCCAGTTCCGTGCCATAAAGCCGCCCGACCTGTTCGGTGATGCCCCCCTGAAAAGGAATAACCAGAGTGATGGGCTTGACCGGATAGGTTTCCGCGGCACTGGCGGAAGCAGCGGGGACAGCGAAAGCAGCAAACGCTGTCAACAGAAGGCGTCGAGACAAGGACAGTCGGGACATGTTTTCAACTCCATGACTTGGAAAAAGGAAAAGGGGTATTTTCGGATTGAAGAAGTTCGACGCCTCGTTGCCTGGCGTATCGAATGAGCGTGTGGGGCGGCCTGCTGAAGCCGCGAGACGCTGGCGGAAAACGCAGCGTCAGCCGCAAGCACGTCTTGCAAGGCGACCGACCGGTTTCAGTCTTGCCCGGTTTCCGGCATGAGATATGATCAGGCCGACAAGGTCGGGCAAGCGCTTTATCCGGCGGGATATGCCCTTGCCGATATCCCGGGACATCGGTTCTTCTGGAGGAAAGTCCCGCCGGTTTGATCGGTGCAAAGTCGCTCGTGCATGATCAGGGCCTCATTCACGGGCAAGGATCACCCGTCTAAAATTAATATTTTCTATCTTTTTAGTAGAAAATAAAGACCGTGTGCGCAAATGCAAAAGACTTCGCTCGTTATGCCGGAATGTTATGGGTCTCTGTGACGTCCGCCGATGCGGGTTGCAGACCCGCGAGAAGCGATGTGCGCCACCCTTCCTCCGATCAAAGTCAATGTGTCGAGGGCGTTAAGGAAGGCCGCTATCGGGACCAAGCCGACGATTTCGGAACCTTAGTCGGGCCAAAAGCAAGGCCGGCGTTGTGCAATATGCTCAACACCGGCCTTGATGATAAGATTATCTGTTCGGGTGACCGATTATCTCACGCGGTGCCGAGGCCGATGCGCCACTGGTAGGGTGGCGGTGTGCCGTTGACCGCGTAGTCGCCGACGATCCGGTCCTTGTAGATCCGCGGATTGTGCGAGGAGAGCGTGCGGGCATTGCGCCAGTGACGATCGAGGCCGGCCGGCTTCTTGGCCGCGGAGGCGCCGAGCGTGTCGAAGAGGATGGTCGAGGCTTCCAGAATGAGGTTGGTGACCACGTTCAGGGCTTGGGATGTCTCCAGTTCGGCGATGGCGTTGGCCTTTTCTTCCGCGTCCTCGTTTCCGGCGAAATGGGCCTGATAGGCCCGCTCGATAGCGCGTGCGACCTGCAGAACGATGGCGCCGGCGCTATAGGCGTTGCTGCGGATACGGCCGACGACCTGCAGGACCTGTGGGTCCTGGCTGGAGCGCGGCCCCGCCGCATTGCTGTAATGGCGGGTGCGTTTCCCGACGGCGACTGCCGTCTCATTGGCGATGGCGCGGCCGATGCCGGCAAGCGTCGCAAGATGGACGGTCTGGTAGAAGGCGGCGCCATAGCGGAACTTGTTGTCATCCACCACCACGTCGGCGGGATCCACTTCGGCATCGGTAAAGGTCGTCGTGCCGCTCGCTGTCAGGATCTGGCCGAAACCATCCCAGTCATCGACGATCCTCACGCCGGGATCGTCACGGCGCACCTGCACACCGATGCCTTCGCCGGAAAGCCCGGTTGCACCGACGTCGATCCAGTCGGCGAAGAGGGAGCCGGTGGTGTAGTACTTCGCACCGTTGAGGACGAAGCGGCCGTCCTTTCGGGAAATATGCGTGGCGAAGCTATCCTGTTGGGCATTGCCGATCTCGGTCCACGCATTGCCGGCGATCTCGCCGCGCGAGATGCGTTCCGTCCAGCGCTTGCGGTCCGGACCCTGCGCCTTGTTGACCACATCCTCCACGAAGCCGAAATGGCCGCGCAGCGACTGGGTGATATTGGAATCGGCTTCCGAAAGCTCGATCAGCAGGTTGAAGAGTTCGGGCAAGGTCGCACCGAAACCGCCTTCCTCCTCGGGGATACGCAGCGCGCCGAAACGCGCGCGCTTCAGCTTCTCGATTTCTGCCGTGGGCAGGCGGCGGTTGAGCTCGCGGTCGAGTGCGCCCTTGGCGATCTCGGCGAAGATGGGTCGGAAGCGCTGGGCGAGGCTTTCATAGCGTTCGGAAGGGCCTTCGCCCCAGGCTTGGTCGATCTGTGTCATGCTGTCATGTCCTTGTGTACCGCATTCGAAATGGGAGCTGCGCGGTCCAGACCGCGCGAACAGGTTTTCATGGGGCGTCGCCGAGATAGATCTTGTGCAGGTCGTCTCTGGCCGCGATTTCCGCCGCCGGGCCTTCGAGTGCGATTCTGCCGGCGTCGAGCACATAGGCTCGTTCGGAATGGGCAAGCGAAAGAGCGGCGTTCTGCTCGGCAAGCAGGAAAGCCGTGCCCTTTTCCCGGTTCAGCCGAACGATGATCTGGAAGATTTCCTGAACGATGCGTGGGGCAAGGCCCATCGACGGTTCGTCGAGCAGGACGAGGCGGGGCTGGGTCAGGAGTGCGCGGCCGATGGCCAGCATCTGCTGTTCTCCGCCCGAGGTGAGACCCGCCTGCGTCTTGCGCTTGTCCTTCAGGCGCGGAAACCACGCGTAGATATCGTCGAGTTGCCTGAGAAGTTCCCGGCGGCCCGGCTTTTGCAGGAAAGCTCCCGTCAGAAGGTTTTCCTCGACGGTAAGGTGCGGAAAGACATGACGCCCTTCCAGCACATGGACGATGCCGCGGGAAGCGAGGCGATTGGCGGGGATGCCGAGGATATCCTCTCCACCGAAGCGGATATGGCCCTTGATAACCTTGGCGCGGTCTGCCGCAGCGAGGCCCGATATTGCCTTGAGCACCGTGCTCTTACCGGCGCCGTTTGCCCCGAGCAGGGCGACGATCTCGCCTTCACCGATGGTGAGCGACACGTCTGCGACGGCAAGGATGGCGCTGCCGTAGACGACCTCGATCCCCGAGACATCGAGGAGGGATTTTCTCTCGGCGACCGGTGCGCCAGCTTCGGAGGGTATGGTCATGCCCGTGTCTCCATCGAATGCGGAAACCGCCGCTCCGGGCGGCTTCCGCGAGTTCCGTCAGTTGCTGCCGAGATCGCGCGGCGTGATGCCGTGCTCCTTGGCATAAGCGGCAGACTTGGCGTCGATGAGGGGCCGCAACGTCTCGCGGTCAGCCTTGATCCAGTCGCTGACGAGGTTCCATTGCTTGCCGTCCCACTGCTGCACACGGACGGAACCGCCGCCCTCATGGTCTTGGGGGTGAGCTGGAGGTTCTGCGACAGGCCGAGGAAGCCGGCCTTCTCCAGTGCCGCGTCATCGAGCTTAAGATTTTCGAGCGCCCACTGGCCTTCCACGCCGGTGATCGGGCGGTTGCCGAATTTTGCCTGCGCCTGACGCACGATCTCGACTGACAACAACGCGTCGAGCAGCCCGGAATTGTAGTAGACAGAGCCGAAAGCCTTGGTGTCGCGCAGGTCGGACTTGCCCTGATCGATGATGAATTTCTTGAGGCGTTTGTGGATTTCGAAATTGGTGCCGGCCGGGTAGGGCGTCAGCGCCAGATAGCCCTTGGAGGCATCACCGGCCGGGATGGCGTCTTCTTCCGACGAGGCCCAGACATCGCCGATGATGTGGTCGGCCGGGAAGCCGAAGCGCACCGCGGTCTTGATGGCGACGGGAGTGGAAACGCCCCAGGTGCGCAGGAACACCCAGTCGGGTTTCTGCTCGCGAACCTGCCGCCACTGCGCCGACTGTTCGTTGCCGGGATCGGCGACCGGGATCTGGATATTCTCGAAGCCGTATTTCTTCGACAGGAGTTCGAGTGGGTCCAGCGTTTCGCGGCCATAGGCGCTGTCGTGATAGACGGTTGCGATCTTCTTGCCCTTGAGCTTGTCGAAGCCGCCTTCGCGTTCGGCGATATAGTTCACCAGCGCCGAGGCTTCGGAATAGAAGGTCAGCACGACCGGGAAGATGTAGGGAAAGACCCGGCCATCGGTCGCCTCGGTGCGGCCATAGGCCAGTGTCACCTGCGGGATTTCATCCTTCGCGGCGCGGTCGGCCAGCGCATAGGCGGCCGGAGCGCCGTTCGGGAAATAGGCCGAAACCGGAGCGCCGTTCAGGCCGTTCTTGAAGCGTTCGTAGCACTCTATACCCTTTTCTGCGGTCCATTCCGTCTCGCATTCCTGCCAGACGATCGGGACGCCGTTGATGCCGCCCTCGACCTCGTTGAGGTAACGGTAATAGTCGATGCGGGCTGCCCAGATCGATGCGCCGACGGCGGCGTAGGGGCCGACGCGGTAGCTGGCGATCGGGAAGAACTGCTTGTTGCTGTCCGGGCCGGGAGTGGTTTCGGTCGCGCCCGCGCTGCCTGCGAAAAGCAGGAGTGAAGTCGCAGCCGCAAGCGTGGCCTGCCAAAGTCTGTTGCTCATGATGATGACCTTTCGTTCCTGTAGAGGCGGAAGGCGCAGAGGCGCCTCCCCGCCGAAACCTCAGTTGGTTTCCGTTTCCGGCGTGCGCGGCGTGATGCCCTTTTCCTTGGCGTAGGCTGCCGAGCCTTCCTTGATCAGCGGATCGAGAAGCGCATGGTCGGCCTTGATCCAGTCGGTCTTGAGGACCCACTTCTGGCCGTCCCAGCTCTGGATGCGGGCAGCGCCGCCGCCTTCATGGTCGAAGGGCGTGATCTTGATCTGCTGCAGAAGGCCGGAGAAGCCGATCTCCTTCAGGCGCGCGTCGTCGATGGTGAGGTGTTCGAAGGCCCAGCGACCTTCCTCGCCGTTCAGCGGGCGGGAGCCGAAATGCTTGTAGCCGGTGCGGAGCGCCTCGACTGCGAGGGCTGCGTTGACGAGGCCGATATTGTAGTTCACCGCGCCGAAGAGCTTGGGATCGCGAAGGTCTGACTTGCCCTTGTCCAGGATCTCGGCCTTGAGGCGCTTGTGGATCTCGAAATCCGTGCCGCCCGGATAGGGTGCGAGCGCCGAATAACCGATGGCCGCATTGCCTGCCGGGATCACGTCGGATTCGGAACCGGCCCAGACATCGCCGATGATGTGGTCGGCCGGGAAGCCGAAGCGCTGTGCGGTCTTGATGGCGACGACCGTCGAGACGCCCCAGGTGCGCAGGAAAACCCAGTCGGGTTTTTCTTCACGGATCTGGCGCCACTGCGGCGACTGCTCGTTGCCGGGATCGGCAACCGGGATCTGGATGTTCTCGAAGCCGTATTTCTTGGCGAGCGCTTCGACCGCCGGCTGGCTTGCGCGGCCATAGGCACTGTCGTGGTAGACGGTGGCGATCTTCTTGCCCTTGAGCTTGTCGAAGCCGCCTTCCTTCTCGGCGATGTAGTTGATGCCGGTGGAAGCCTGGCTGTAATAGCTGAACAGCAGCGGGAAGGCATAGGGGAACACCGTTCCGTCAACGCTTTCGGTCTTGCCGCCGACCGGGTCGATCAGCGGAATCTTGTCGGCCGCGCCCTTTTCCAGAAGCGCATAGCTTGCCGGTGTGCCGTGGGTGAAGAAGAAGGCGAGCGGTGAGCCATTCTTGCCGGCCTTGACGCGTTCATAGACTTCTACCGTGCGGTCCGGGCTCCATTCGGTCTCGAATTCCTCGTAGTCGATCTTCACGCCTTCGATGCCGCCTTCGACCTCGTTGATGTAGCGGAAGTAATCCCGCTCGCCGGCCCACCACAGTTCGCCCGAGGAGGCGTAGGGGCCGACGCGGTAGGTCGGCAGGGGCACGTATTGCGTGACGTCTGCTGCAAGAACGGATGTCGGCAGGGTGGAGGTCAGGGTGCTGCCGGCGATCAGCGCGGCGATCAGCATTTTTTTCATTTCAGGTCTCCTTGGGAAATGCGGGTTAGAGGCGGTTGTTCTTGTTGGACGCGCCGAGCGTGCGCAGCAGGCGCGCCAGTCCTTCCGGTTCGCGGATGAGGAACCAGACGATGAGGGTTCCGAAGATCACCTTCTGGATGTTCTGCAGCAGACCGGCATCGACATGGCCGCCGAGAAGGCGCTGGAATAGCCAGTCGAGCGCGAGCGGCAGAAGACTGACGAAGGCGGCTCCGAAATAGGCGCCACGGATCGTGCCCATGCCGCCGATGATGATGATGAAGAGGATCTGGTAGGAGCGAGTGAGCCCGAAGCTCTGCACGCTGGCCGAGCCGAGATAGGCGAAGGCCCAGAGCGCGCCGGCGATACCGAGGACGAAGCTCGATATGGCAAAGGCCTGCAGCTTGGCTCTGAGGACCGGCACGCCGATGACGGCAGCGGCGGTGTCCATGTCGCGGATCGCCATCCAGTTGCGGCCCGTCTGTCCGCGCACCAGATTGAAAGCGCCCCAGGTGAGCAGGCCGGCGATGGCGAGCGTCAGGTAATAGCGGCCGTGCGGATTGTTGGCGTCGAGGCCGAAGACGTTGAGCGGGCCGGGCAGCGAGATCGTGGCCGAGGAGTTGCCGTTGTAGAACCACGGGAACTTCAGGAAGAGCCACTCGAAGAAGAACTGCGCGGCAAGCGTGCTGACGATGAGATAGAAGCCCTTGATCCGGGTGGAGGGCAGGCCGAAGGCAAGGCCCACCACGCCCGAGATGATGCCGGCGGCGATCAGGGCAAGCGGCAGCGGAAGTTCCGGCAGCCGGAGCTGGAAGGCGAAGGTCGCGTATGCCCCCACCATCATGAAGGCACCGGCGCCGAGCGAGATCTGCCCGGCATAACCGGTCAGAAGGTTGAGGCCGAGGCCCGCCAGCGACAGGATGATAAACGGCACGATGATCGCGTTGATCCAGTATTCCGTGGTCAGGAAGGGCAGGGCGATCAGCAGAGCACCGGCGGCAATCCAGCCTGCGAGGCGGTAGTTGACGGCTTCGAGAGAGCTGCCGCTCACGCGGATATCGATATCGGACATGGGTCAGACCCTTTCGATTTGCCGTTCGCCGAACAGGCCGGCCGGGCGGATGAAGAGGAAGGCAAGGGCCAGCACATAGGCGAACCAGGGCGTGATGCCGCCGCCGATGAAGGGGCCGATATAGGTCTCGGCCAGGCTCTCGGAGGCGCCGACGATCAGGCCGCCGACAATGGCTCCGGCAATGGAGGTGAAACCGCCGATGATAAGAACCGGCAAGGCCTTGAGCACGACCAGCGACAGCGAGAACTGCACGCCCTGACGCGCACCCCAGAGCAGGCCGGCGACGAGGCCGACGAGGCCCGCGACCGCCCAGACGATCTGCCAGATGCGGTTGATGTCGATGCCGATGGACAGAGCGGCCCGCGTATCGTCGGCCACGGCGCGCAGCGCGATCCCGATGCGGGTGCGGTTGAAGAGCAGCGACAGGACCAGCACGAGGACGATTGCGACGCCGGCTGCCATCAGGTCGAACTGGCTGATGAGAATGTCGCCGAGGAAGATCGGCAGGTCCTCGACGCCGAGATCGAGCGCCCGGACCTGGGAACCCATGATGCCCTGCGCCGCGCCCTCGATGATATAGGCGAGGCCGAGCGTTGCCATGAACAGCGTCATCGGGCTGCGGTTGGTCAGCGGACGCA
Source organism: Rhizobium sp. ACO-34A (assembly GCA_002600635.1). Lineage (NCBI taxonomy): Bacteria > Pseudomonadati > Pseudomonadota > Alphaproteobacteria > Hyphomicrobiales > Rhizobiaceae > Rhizobium > Rhizobium sp. ACO-34A. Next base: position 120,999 of record CP021372.1, read on the forward strand.
GGAGCAGGCGCTCGATGGCGATGGCGGTGATGATGAGGATGGCGATGGTGATGGCGAGTGCAGCAACGACGGGCACACCATTGTCGGTCAGCGCCACGAAGGTCAGTGCCGCAAACAGCAGGATCGAGCCCTGGGCATAGTTGAAGACGCCGGAGGCCTTGTAGATCAGCACGAAGCCGATCGCGACCAGCGAATACATCGTGCCCGCAAGCAGTCCGCCGATGAGGGTTTCGAGGAAGAGGCTCATGCGGCGATCTCCGCGTGTTCGGAACCGATATAGGCGGCGATGACATCCGGATTGTCCCGGATGGTATCCGGCGTGCCGTCGGCGAGCTTGCGGCCGTAATCGAGAACGACGACGTGATGGGCGAGCTTCAGGACGATGCCGATGTCGTGTTCGATCAGGACGATGGTGAGCTTGAGGTCGCGGTTCAGGCTGGCGATGATCTCGGCGATTTCCTGCTTTTCGGTCGAGTTCATGCCGGCAAGCGGCTCGTCGAGCAGCAGAAGGCGCGGCTCGCCGACGATGGCGCGGGCAAGCTCGACCTTTTTCTGCACGCCATAGGGAAGAGTGCCGACGATGGTGTCTGCCTGCTGATCGAGATCGAAAAGCTGCAGCACTTCATGAGCCCGTTCACGAAAGCGTTTTGCTTCCGACCGGGCGCGGGGCAGCAATAACGCTTCCTCGATTGGGAAAACGCGGGAATGGCGCGACAGACCGGCGATGACGTTGTCGGCCACGCTCATGCCCGAGAAAAGAGCGTTGTTCTGGAACCCCCTGCCGATGCCGCGTCTTGCCGCCTCCAGCGGATGCATTCGCCGGAAGTGCTCGCCCTCGAAGACGATCTCGCCGGCGTCAGGCACGTAGACGCCGTTCAGGATGTTGAGGAGTGAGCTTTTGCCCGCGCCGTTCGGGCCGATCAGGGCGCAGATCGATTGTCGCTCGACCTGAAAGCTGAGGTCGGAAATCGCCTTCACGCCCTTGAAGGAGAGTGAGACGTTTCTGACTTCCAATGCCGGTGTGGCGGTTTCTGCCATGGGTTTCGTTCCAGTCGGTTTGGTCTTTGTGGTCGGTCACGCGGGCAACATCCGGCCTTCGGCAACGCAAGAGGTCGCGCTGCCGCCGGTTGTGCGGTCGATGGTTTCAGGTCGCCTCAGGGCGTCGCGTTGCTACTCCGCAGCGCTCAATGCAGCTCGCGCCTCCGCCTCCTCGCGCTTGACACGCTCGATGTCGCGGAAACGATGGGCAGGATGGGTATCCGGCAGATAGGGACCTTCGCCGAACAGCTTTTCGCGCAAGGTCCCCTCGCGATATCCAGTCGCGTAGACGCCGCGTTTCTGCAGTTCGGGAACGACATAGCCGATCACGTCGGCAAAGGTGTCGTGCGCAAGGGCGTAGGCGAGGTTGAAGCCGTCGACGTCGGTCTCCTCCACCCACTCCTGCAGGAGATCGGCTATGGTGGAAGGCGAACCGACGAAGAGCGGTCCAAGGCCGCCGATGCCGCCCCACTTCGCCAGTTCCTCGATGCTCCAGACCTTGTCGCCCTCGGCCAGATGCTCGACAGCGGAAATGATGGCGTTGGTCTGGACCTTTCGCACCGTATCGGTCGGCTTGTAGTGGCCGAAATCGATGCCGGTCCAGCCGGACATCAGCACGAGCGCGCCGTCATAGGAGGCGTATTTCGAGTATTCCTCGTATTTGGCGCGCGCCTTCTCGTCGGTTTCGTCGACGATGATCGTCGCCATGGCATAGACCAGCACCTTCTTCGGATCGCGGCCCTGAGCGGCTGCCCGCTGGCGGATTTCCACGACATAGGCGCGGGTCGCATCCTTGAGCGGGGTGGAGATGAAGACGCATTCCGCGTGGCCTGCGGCAAATTGCTTGCCGGCGCCCGATGCGCCTGCCTGGAACAGCACCGGGGTGCGCTGCGGCGAAGGCTCGCTCAGATGATAGCCGGGCACGTCGAAATATTGGCCCTTGTGGCCGATCTCGTGGATCTTCGAGGGGTCGGCGAAAATGCCGCGCTCCTTGTCCCGAAGCACCGCGCCTTCCTCCCAGCTTCCCTCGAACAGCTTGTAGAGAACCTCGACATATTCGGTCGCGACATCATAACGATTGTCGTGGGAGCGGAGACCGCCCTGACCGATGTTCTTCGCACCGCTTTCCAGATAGGAGGTAACGATGTTCCAGCCGACACGTCCTTTGGTGTGGTGGTCCGCCGTAGAAAGCCGGCGCGCGAAGGTGTAGGGATGTTCGAAGCTGGTCGAGGCGGTGATGCCGATGCCGATGTGGTTCGTTGCCTGGGCAATGGGGTTCGCGAGCTGCAGCGGATCGTTCACCGGGATCTGCACGCCCTGCAGCAGGGCATTGTCGAGATTGCCCTTGTAGACGTCGTAATAACCGATGACATCTGCGATGAAGATCGATTCAAAGAAGCCGGTCTCAAGCAGTTTCGCGAGGTCGGTCCAGTATTCGAGATCCTTGTATTGCCAGGACCGATCCCGCGGATGGCGCCAGAGCCCCGGGGATTGATGGCCCACGCAGTTCATCTCGAAGGCGTTAAAGCGGATGGTCTTGCCCATAAAACTGGTTCCGTACAACAGAGCGACAATGTGGCCGACACGCTACGCCAGGCAAAATCATCAATACAGTTATTCTATAATTTTTATGGATAAAATGATGGAATAGAATTCCCGCTGAGGCGGGCTTGACGAAATCCAACCGTTGACCGGTGCGCCAAGCCGGTGCGTGTCAGCGCTCGGCTGCCGGGTGCGTCACCCGTACATTTGCCGTCGGGTTGGCGAAAAATGAGCCGCCCTCACGAGCTGAAGACTTCAGGGGTATTTGCACTTCAGAGATGGCACCGTGGGAGAAGCTGCTTCTCTGCTTGCCCTGACCTCAGATGGAGCGGACTGTGTCCGTGTTCGCAATAGCAGCGTCCTCTGCGGATTGTCTCGAGAGTTTTCCTTCCTCTGCCTTGTAGAAATACTGGCTCGCCACGAGCCAGCCTTTCAGCGGGCGTAGCGGGGGGATGCAGGTCAGGAACATGAAGGGAATGGTGATGAGGAGATGGATCCACCAGGCCGGCTGGAACTGAACTTCCAGCCAGACGCCAAGGGCCACGCTCGGCACGCAGGCGAAGCAGATGACGAAGAATGCTGGGCCATCGGCAGGATCGGCAAAGGAATAGTCCAGCCCGCATGCTTCACATTTCTGGTTGAGCGTCAGAAATCCTTTGAACAGATGTCCCTGGCCGCACCGGGGACAACGGCCGCGAATGCCTGTTTGCATCGGGGGGAGGGAGGGCCATTCGGTTCGCACGGCGTCGTTCCTTGTCAAAGCGCTCATTCTGGGGCACTCAATGCCTATATTGAATGCATTCATTTCAAGCTACATGAATGCATTCAATGAGTCGACCTGCCAGAACGCCGCAGGCGTTCCGGCATGCTCGACACGACGGTGAAGTGAAGTACTTCAGAAAAAGGAGCCGGCCATCTCGGGCGAATTGGCCAGTGCATGGCCCATGAACTCCAGCGCCGCCTTGAGCTGCGGGCGCTGAATGGGGCCTCCGAGGCAGACCCGGACCGCTTCCGGTGCCGGGCCATCCACCGTGAACGCATCGCTTGCCACGACGCCGATCCCGGAGGAGCGCATGTGACTGCCGAAGGTGGAGCGCGTCCAGCCTCCGGTCAATGGCAACCATATGTTGAAGCTGATGGGATCGCCGCGATAGCTGCCCTTCGGCAGAATATCGGCCACGAGCTTCTGCCGCGCCGCCGTCTCGCTGCGGATGAAGCGCAGGATGCTGTCTGCTGTACCGTCTTCGATCCAGCGGGTGGCAAGCGCCACCGAAAGCGGCGAGGCCATGACGTTGTTGGCCCGCATGGCGCTGACGAATGGCCATGCAGCCTTGGTGTCCGGAGCCACCACATAGGCCAGCCGCAGGCCGGCCCCGATGCATTTGGCAAGGCCGCCGATATGCCAGGTCAGGTCCGGGGCCATGGCCGCGAGCGGCGGCGGACTATGGAGCGGAATGAAGCCATAGGCGTCGTCTTCGACGATCGGCACATGATATTTGCGCGCGACCGCACAGATCTCCTCCCGGCGCTTTTCCGGAATCGTGAATGTCATCGGGTTCTGCAGCGTCGGATTGAGATAAAGCGCCTTCGGCTTCTTCATCTCGCAGGCCTCGGCAAAGGCAGCCGGGATGATACCTTCCTCATCCATCGGCAGGCCGGCAAGGTTGAGCCGCAGCAGGGCGGCAATCGAGCGCATGCCGGGATAGGTTATGTTTTCCGAGAGCACCGTCTCTCCGGGTTTTGCCAGCATTCCGAAAAGGGCAAGCAGCGTCGGGTGGGCGCCGGGTGTCACGAAGATGCGCTCCTGGGAGGGCACGAGGCCACGTCGGCTCAACCATGCGGCGGCGGCCTCCTTGTCCATGCCCGCGCCCCCGAAACCCTGGTAACGCAGAAGCGGAACAAGGTTCGTCGCCACGGATGAGAGCCCCTCCCGCATGCGCGCGATCAGGTCGGGGTCATCCGGCTCCGGCGGCATGTTCATGGAAAAGTCGACGACGGAGGTCCGGCGCGGATCCGGCATGGCGTCCGAGATGAAACCACGGCGCTCCTTGTCGGCGCCACCAGTCACAAAGGTTCCGCGACCGACATGGGTGCTGACGAGGCCGCGCTTCTGTGCCTCGAGATAGCCCCGCGCCACGGTGGTGAAATCGATTTCGAGCCTTCTGGCGAGTTCCCGCTGCGGCGGCAACCGGTCGCCAACAACCAGATGACCGCTCCTCAAGTCCATTTCGATGACATCGGCTATCGCCATATAGCGGGGACCGTTGCTGCGGCTGAGGTCGGGGGTCCAGGTCTTCATCTCGTACGGCATCCACTGGTCGACAATGATTGACTGTATATTGTTGCCTGACGTGCATGTCACCTGCGAAAGCACGGACAATGCGACGCAGGTTTCGCCACCAGGAGACTCGTGTGTACTGCACGCAACATCGAAAAATCACAATGAATGCATATTGATTGCATTCATTTTTGATATTGATGATTTCGTTTTCAGCAGCGGTTTGCCGCTATTTTTGACTCTGCTCAAGTTTGTTCTGAATATTGACTGTATTTTTGAATGCAAAATATCACGGTTTGATTGCAAATTAGGCAAATACAATCCTGGCACACTGCTTGCAATTGAAGGGCTGTACCCCACTCCGGGGCCTGACTTCAAACACAGGAGCCATTCATGCCCGCAGTTACCGCCCCCGCCCACGCCGATGGGGACTTCTTCGTCGACTACGAGGAAAAGGTCTTCGAGGACGTCCAGGCCAAGGAAGGCGAAAAAGCCCTCATCACCTTTCACACAGTCGCCTTCGAAGGATCGATCGGCCTCGTCAACCTGCTGCAGGCGAAGCGCCTGAAGCGGAAGGGCTTCGAAACCTCCGTCCTCCTTTACGGCCCCGGCGTCACGCTTGGCGTGCAGCGCGGCTTTCCCAAGCTCGGAGCCGAAGCCTTTCCCGGCCATCTGAACTTCAACAACCAGCTCAAAGGTTTCATGGAAGAGGGCGGCAAGGTCTATGCCTGCCGGTTCGCGCTTCAGGCGCTTTACGGGCATGGCGAACCCTCGCTTATCCCCGGCATCCGGCCGATCAATCCGCTCGACGTGCTGGACCTGATCCTTATCCACCGCCGCGATGGAGCCTTCATCCTCGACACCTGGACGCTCTGACGAGCGCCTGCGCCGCCGGAAGGCGGAGTTCATCGGCTCCGCCTCCGCAATCCCAACCGAAGGATTTGATGATGGAAAGCAACACGACCACGCGCAAATCTACGGTCAGGGCGGCTGCCGCCCAGATCGCGCCGGACCTTGCCTCCCGCGAGAAAACGCTGGAACGCGTCCTGGAAACCATCAGGGAAGCGGCATCCAAGGGAGCAGAACTCATCGTCTTTCCGGAGACCTTCGTTCCCTGGTATCCCTATTTCTCCTTCGTGCTGCCGCCGGTGCTTTCCGGTCGCGAGCATGTTCGCCTCTATGAAGAGGCCGTGACGGTACCGAGCGCCGCGACCGAAGCTGTGGCAAGCGCCGCCCGCGAACACGGCATCGTGGTGGCGCTCGGCGTCAACGAGCGCGATCACGGTTCCCTCTATAACACACAGCTTCTCTTCGACGCCGACGGCAAGCTCATCCTGAAGCGTCGCAAGATCACGCCGACCTTCCATGAACGGATGATCTGGGGGCAGGGCGACGCTTCGGGATTGACCGTCGCCGAAAGCGGCGTCGGCCGCATCGGAGCGCTGGCCTGCTGGGAACATTACAATCCGCTCGCCCGCTACGCCCTGATGGCGCAGCACGAGGAAATCCATGTCGCCCAGTTTCCCGGCTCGATGGTGGGGCCGATCTTCGCCGAGCAGATGGAGGTGACCATCCGCCACCACGCGCTTGAAAGCGGCTGCTTCGTCGTCAATGCTACCGGATGGCTCACCGACGAGCAGATCGTTTCGATCACCCCGGACCAGAGCCTGCAGAAGGCGCTGCGCGGGGGATGCATGACGGCAATCGTCTCCCCCGAAGGCAAGCATCTTGCTCCCCCGATTACCGAGGGCGAGGGCATCCTGATCGCCGATCTCGACATGAGCCTCATCGTCAAGCGCAAGCGGATGATGGACTCGGTCGGCCATTATGCCCGCCCCGAGCTGCTGCATCTGGTCATCGACGGCCGCGCCGCGGCGCCGATGGTCGCCTCCCAGAACTCATTCGAAACCCCGACTGCAAGGAGCAGCAACGATGGAAACCGCGACGCGTCTTTCGACCGAGATCCTGATCAACGAGTTGCAGTCCTTCGGAGCCAGGCTGGTTGATCCGAAAGTGGGCCAGGAAAGCCGCCGCGGCGGCGCAGGCCCTTCCGATCACAAGCCCATGACCATCGACGGCATGACGGTCATGGTGCCGGTTCATACCGCTCCGGCATTCGAGAGCCCTTATCTCGTGGAAAAACCCGACGAGACCGGCAAGAGCCGGATCAGCCGCGATGGTCAGGTGCTTGGCGAGGTTTCCTTTCCGCTACGGCCGCGCTTTTACGAGCGCTCGACGGCGGATGGCATTCCCTATTCGCAGATCGCGGTGCTGCATGGCCGCGACGTGCTGGCGACAACGGTGCTGCAGACCTGCATCCGCTATCAGAGCCGGACAAAGACTTGTCAGTTCTGTGCCATCGGCCAGTCGCTGGCAGCCGGGCGCACGATTGCCCACAAGACGCCGGAACAGCTTGCGGAGGTGGCGAAGGCCGCAGTCGAACTCGATGGCGTCAGGCACATGGTCATGACCACCGGTACGCCGAAGGGACCGGACAGGGGCGCCGCTATCCTCGTAGACAGCGCACGGGCCATCAAGGCAGCCGTCGAGCTGCCGATCCAGGCGCAATGCGAACCGCCCGAAGACGACGGCTGGTTTCAGGTGATGAAGGATGCGGGCGTGGACGCGCTCGGCATGCATCTCGAAGTCGTCACGCCGGAAGTCCGCGCCCGCATCATGCCCGGCAAGGCGCAGGTCTCCATCGAGAAATACATGTCCTCGTTCAAGGCAGCCGTCGAAGTCTTCGGCCGCGGACAGGTTTCCACCTACATTCTCGCCGGCCTTGGCGATACGCGCGAGGCGATCCTCGACATCTGCAAGAAACTGGTGGCGATCGGCGTCTATCCTTTCGTCGTGCCCTTCGTGCCGATTTCCGGAACGCCGCTTGAAAGCCATGCCGGTCCGACGCCCGACTTCATGCATTCGATCCTCGGCCCATTGTCGAAAATGCTGGTCGACAGCGGTCTCAAGGCCGTCGACATCAAGGCCGGCTGCGGCAAATGCGGCGCCTGCTCGGCCCTTTCCACCTATGAAAGGATGCTGACGAAATGATTTTCGAGCCCTTTGCACCTTATCAGGCCGGCGAATTCCAGGTGAAGTTCGCGACATCCGCATGGGAGCGACAGGAAGCGCATGCGCTTCGCCGCGCCGTCTTCTGCGAGGAACAGAGGATCTTCCAGGGGGACGACCGCGATGCCATCGACGATCATGCGATCCCCATTGTCGCGCTGTCGATGATGGGGGTGACCGCCGACCGGCTGGTCGGCACCGTCCGCATCCACCAGGAAACTCCGGGCCTGTGGTGGGGCTCCAGGCTCGCGGTGCATGAGGATTTCCGCAAGATCGGCGCGCTTGGCGCAACGCTGATCAGGCTTGCCGTCTCCTCCGCCAATGCGATGGGCTGCCACACGTTTCTCGCCAACGTGCAGCCGCAGAACGGGTTGCTCTTTCGCCGGCTGCACTGGGACGTGATCGACGAATTCGAGATCTACGGCAAGCCGCATCTGCGCATGAAGGCAGACCTCGCCTGGTATCCGCCCTGCGCGACCCCCGAAGCGGGTTTCGTCGCCCTCCCTAGAAAGGCGGCATGACCATGACCGCCATCGACATCCCTGCTCTCGCCACCAAGCTCTCTCTATCCGGCGGCATTGCCGCCAAGGCGGATATCGGCGCGGTTGCGGCCAGTCTCGGCCTTGCCGGTCAGCCGGTCGCCGTCGGCGACGATTGCGCCGCACTTCCCGATGGCGAAGGCTATCTTCTGTTCGCCATCGAAGGCTTCATCAACGAATTCGTCGCCGCCGATCCGTGGTTTGCCGGCTGGTGCGGCGTGATGGTCAACATCTCCGACGTCGCCGCCATGGGCGGGCGACCGATTGCCGTGGTCGATGCCGTCTGGGCAAATGGCGAAGCGGGTGCTGCACCGGTTCTGGAGGGCATGCGTGCCGCCGCAAGTGCCTTCGGCATACCGATCGTCGGCGGCCATACCAATATCCGCACCGACCGCGGCCAATTGTCCGCCGCCATCCTCGGACGGGCGTCGAGCCTGCTGACGAGTTTCGACGCGAAACCGGGCGACGTGCTGATCGCGGCGATCGACCACCGCGGACGCTACCGGGAACCCTTCAACAACTGGGAAGCGGCGACAGACGCACCGCCCGCCCGCCTTTGTGGTGACCTTGAAATCCTGCCCGAGATCGCAGAGGCCGGACTGGCATTCGCCGCCAAGGACATCAGCCAGGGCGGTATTCCCGGCACGGCCATCATGCTGGCGGAATGTTCCGGGGTCGGCATCGAAATCGACGTTTCCGCCATTCCCCTGCCGGCGGGCGTCGCCCTCGACCGCTGGCTCGCCACCTTTCCGAGCTTCGGTTACCTCGTGTCCGTTCCGCTGGACAATGTCGCGGCCGTCCTTCGGAAGTTTTCCGCGCGCGGCATCGTGGCCGCCGCTATCGGCTCCGTCACCGCCGGCAGTGAGGTCGCCATCAACGCCTATGGCGTCCGCGCGGTTATCCGCGACCATGCCCTGACGCCGCTGCTTCAGCTCGCCCGACGGGAGGAGGCCGCATGAGCCGGTTGCTGCGTATCGCCATGCTCACGCATTCCACCAATCCCCGCGGCGGAGTGGTGCATGCCATGCAGCTTTCCGAAGCCTTGACCGCCCTTGGCCATGAGGTGGCACTGCATGCCCCTGATGCGAAGGGTACGGGGTTCTTCCGTAACCCCGCCTGCGGCACGGTGTGCATCCCCGCCGATCCGGCACCGGCCGGCATGACGGCGATGGTGGAACAGCGGATTGCCGATTACCTCAGGCATTTCGCGAACCCGGCGGCGCGAGATTTCGACATCTTCCACGCTCATGACGGCATTTCCGGCAATGCGCTCGCGACGTTGAGGCAACGCGGCCTGATCCCGGCCTTCGTCCGGACCGTGCATCACATCGACCAGTTCGCCGATCCCCGCCTCATTGAATTGCAGGATCGGTCGATCGACATGGCGGACGTCTTCTTCACCGTCAGCACGACATGGCGCCAAGCGCTGGTGGAGCGCGGGCACGTGGCCACAGTCGTCGGCAACGGTGTGGATGTCGATCGCTTCGCCCCCGTCTGGAACGGTGAGCAAACCGCGCTGCGCGACCGCCTCGAACTGCCTCCCGGTCCGACTTTCCTCAGCATCGGCGGCGTGGAGGCGCGCAAGAACACGATCGCAATCCTCGATGCCTTCCGGCAATTGCGCGTCGTTCATCCCGATGCCCGGCTGGTGATCGCCGGCGGCGCATCGCTACTTGACCATCATGGTTATCAGGAGGAGTTCCGCTCCGAGCTTGCCATGCTGCGCGAACATGCCACCGCAGTGCATCTGATCGGCCCGGTTGCCGACCGGGACATGCCCAATCTCTACCGCCTCGCCGATGCTCTGGTTTTTCCCTCGCTGAAGGAGGGGTTCGGGCTGGTGGTGCTGGAGGCCATGGCCAGCGGCGTTCCCGCCATCGTCTCCTCCATCGCGCCCTTCACCGAGTATCTCTCCACCGACGATGCGATCTGGTGCGATCCCCATCATCCCGCATCCATTGCCGAAGCGATGGCCCTTTCCCTCGTGCCGCAGATCCGTGACCGGGTCATTCCGCGTGGTCTCGATGTTGCCACCCGCTTCTCGTGGCGGCGCGTCGGCGAAGCCCATCTTGCCGCTTACGCATTGTTGAAGGAGGCTATCCATGCCTGAAATGCACTTCGTCATCGCCTGGCCGGATGGCCGGGAGGAGACCTGTTATTCGCCCTCCCTCGTCATCAGGGATTTCCTCGAGGAGGGGCGGGCCTATCCGGTCCGTGATTTTCTCGAACGCAGCCGCAAGGCCCTGACGATTGCGAGCGACCGGGTGGAGGCGAAATACGGCCATCCCTGTTCGCTTGCCCGCGGCCAGCTCGACCGCATCGAGGCCACCGGTACGCCCTTCCTCGACGATGCCGAAGCCCTCGTTCGCTGCCAAAGTTTTATCCTCTGAAAGGAACCCATGTCCATGACCTCGTCCCTCAAGCCGCACTACAGCACCGTCATCATCGGTGGCGGGCAGGCGGGCCTTTCCGCCAGCCACTATCTCAAGAAACGCGGCATTGATCACATCGTCTTCGAAAAGAAGACCGTGGCGCACAAATGGAAAGACGAACGCTGGGATGCCTTCTGCCTTGTGACGCCGAACTGGCAATGCCAGCTTCCCGACCACCCCTACGATGGCGACGACCCGCATGGTTTCATGGTCAAGGACGAGATCCTTGCCTATGTCGACCGCTTCGTGAAGAAGGTGAATGCGCCGGTGCTGGAAGGAACGACGGTCACCTCGGTCGAGAAGACTGGCGAGATCTTCAGGGTCGAGACTTCGGCTGGCACCGTGACGGCCGACAGCGTGGTCCTCGCCACCAGCCTCTACAGCCGTCCTGCAATTCCACGCGCTGCCGAGCGCCTGCCGGAAAGCATCCTGCAGCTGCACACTGCCGACTACCGCAACCCCGGCCAGCTGCCGGAGGGCGCGGTCATCGTCGTCGGCTCCGGTCAGTCCGGCTGCCAGATAGCAGAAGACCTGCACCTTGCAGGGCGCAAGGTGCATATGGTGACCGGAAATGCACCGCGCTGCGCCCGCTTCTACCGCGGCCGGGATGTTGTCGACTGGCTTGCCGATGTCGGCCAGTACGACATCACCGTCGCCCATGACGGCATGTCGAAGAAGAAGCACGACACCAATCATTATCTCACCGGCCGGGACGGCGGACGCGACATCGACCTCAGAAAGTTTGCGCTGGAAGGCATGTCACTCTACGGCCGCATGCAGGGCGTCGCCGGCGGCAGGATGCTGTTCGAACCGAACCTCAAGGCCAATCTCGACGGTGCTGATCAAGTCTATAACGGCATCAATGCCCTGATCGACCGTCATATCGCGGTAAACGGCATCGATGCGCCGCCGGCAAGCGTCTACATGCCACTCTGGGAACCGGAAAGCGAACCCGTCCAACTGGATCTCGAGGCCGAAGGCGTCACCTCCGTCATCTGGGCGACCGGTTTTCATCCCGACTGGTCCTATGTCGGCTTGCCGATCTTCGACGGCACCGGCTATCCCATCCAGCGGCGCGGCGTGGCCGGCATCGACGGCGTCTATGTGCTTGGCCTGCCCTGGCTCTGGACCTGGGGTTCCGGCCGGTTCCTCGCCGTCGGCAAGGATGCCGAGCATGTCGTAAGTCATCTGGCCGGATATCTTGACGCCCGGGAACCGGTCGGCAAGCAGGCTGCAAGTGCGTGACCATGAAGATCGCCGCTCTCGATCCACGGGCAGCAACACCCTCCGTGCGGACTGTCGGAAACCTGGCTGATGAAGGAGCTCGGCCACCGTCACTGGCTGATGCTTGCGCTCCGACTTGGCATGGACAACGCCGATTTTCGGACGTCGGATGGGCGCGAAGCATATGCCTCGATCTGCGCCAGCCTGCTGGAGGAGCGAGGTGAAGGCCTGCAGGTGGTGAAGGCCAACGACGTCCTCGAGATCCGCTCTTCCTTCTTCTTCCTTTCGAAGAACAGGCATTGCAGCCATCATCGAATGACAATCGATGGCTATGGGGTTTGCGAGGTCGAGCTTGTTTCCACCTTCGTCGCGCGCCGAAAGGAGAATGACAACCACTCACTGGCACGCGTTGATCAGGGTTGTGATATTGGCACCTTTGCGACGAGCCGGCTTGCCGATACGGCCTCGGTTATCCGGCGCCAGGCATTGGAAGCATCGCTCGACGGTGAGGTGCAAGCCACTCGCTTTCCCGAGTTCTCGTTTACACCGGATCCGCAACATGACTTCAACGGCGCGGGCCTTCTGTATTTCGTCAATTTCCAGGCGATTTTTTCACGCGCCGTGACCATGCTGACCGCCAACGCTCAGCTGCCCAAACATCGGGAGGTCTTCTTTCTCGGCAATCTCCGTCCCGGCGAGGATGTGAAAGTGACGCTGGTGAAGGGTGAAGGCGAAGGCGTACTTTCCTGCCGAATGACTCGCCCCGACGGCAAGATTATCGCGCTTTTCAAGGCAGTGTAATGGGTCACGCACAGTGCTGTAAGGCTATCTGTCGCCGAGGCGCAGGCCAGAAAGCACCCTCTTCGTGACAGGTGGCAAGTCCTATGCTCAGAACTTATTGTTCATAGCCAGAAGATGACGGTTGCTGCGAGCGCGATAGCGGAGAAGAAGGCCATCGGGCACTTGTCATGGCGTGTAGCGACACGACGCCAGTCCTTGAGACGCCCGAACATGATCTCGATCCGGTTGCGCCGTTTGTAGCGGCGCTTGTTGTATTTGGTGGTCTTGTTCCGAGATTTCCGACCCGGAATGCAGGGAGTGATCCCCTTCGCCTGTAAAGCGTCACGAAAACAGTCGGCATCATAACCACGGTTGGCCGGCAGCCATTTGGCCTTGGGAAGCTCATCAAGCAGGGCGGCAGCGCCGGTGTAATCGCTGACCTGACCTGCGGTTATAGAGAAACTGATCGGGCGACCATTCGCATTCATTACGGCATGAAGCCTGGTGTTCATGCCACCTTTCGTGCGGCCGATCAGGCGGCCCGCGCCCCCTTCTTTACCCGCAGGCTGGAAGCCCTGCGGTGAGCCTTGAGATAGGTCGCGTCGATCATGATGATCTTTCGCTCCGGAGCCTCAGGCACAGCCAGGCCTTCCAGCCTGCGGGTAAAGAGGCCGATCTCGCTGCTTGATCGCTGTCCCCTGTCGCACGATGAAGGGCGAACCTGCCGAGAACCTTGATTAATGGTTCGACACGGATAACAGGCCGTTGTCGATGGTGGGATATTAACGATCGATGTCAGTGGCCGGCCAGAACCTCGACGAGTTCATCAATCGCGGCGATGCGTGTTGTGGCATGCAAGCTCGCGCGAACACGGTTGGTGTCGTGTATCGTCACAGTGAAGCCTGCATCGATTAGACGGTTCACCGCTGTGGCGCCTGCAGCCTCGATGACGGCGATTCCGGCCCTTTGTTCAGCAGGCCAATCCGAAAGCAGCCGCAGTCCTCGACCAGCGGCATTGTCGGCCAATCTTTCGTATCGTTGCTGGATCCTCGACGCGATCCAGTCGAGGCCAACACCTTCGACAAGTTCCAGCGCTTGCGCAAGACATCCTGCAAGAACAGGAGATGGGCGTGTCGGATCGAAGCGGCCAGCGCCGGGACGTGGTTTCTGGTCGTCGCGACGAATGTCGAGACTGTCCCCGATACCGCCCCAGTTTGCGGCGAGTGGCCGGATGCGGTCGAGTGCCCTGTCCGACAGCGCCATGAAACCGGTTCCCTGGCCGGCGCGCATCCATTTCTGTCCTCCGGCGATCACGACATCGGCCAGTGTCCAGTCTTCCTCGACTGCGCCGAATGCCTGAATGGCATCGACGATCAACAACCGGTCGCCGATGGCCTCTCGGATGCGAGTGAGATCGGCCCGATAGCCGGTGCGAAAATCCACATGGCTCATCGCTACCGCGTCGCACTGTGCGTCGAGATGGGCGTGCAGCAATTCCGGGGTCACCGGTTCGTCGAGCGTGCCTGCAAGCCTGAGCGCAATGCGGCCGGTCTCAGCCGCGTTCCGCCACGGCCAGACATTGGCCGGAAACTGGTAACGGCCGCTGATGACACTTGTCCCGGATGGCAGGCCGAGCGCGACCTGCACCAGAGCGGACGAAGTGTTCGAAACCAGCGTGATGTTGCCTTCGGGAAAACCCGAGAGCCGGGAAAGCACCGCAAGTGCTCTTGGGACTTGCGCGGCGATCATGGCCGCATCGTTCGGCCGTGCCGTCGCAGTTGCCCGCAGCAGGCGCTCGCCCGTCGCCACCACCGGTTCGCTGACCGGGCCGAGGCTGGCGAAATTGAAATAGCGCTCGTCCTCGACGAAGGCTTGTTCGTATTCCTCCGGTGAGATCGCCGCGGCCGCGCCTGTGGAAAAGACGCTCATGCGAACGGCTCCCCGCAACTGGTGTGGGGTTGGGAGACCCATCGCGGGCCTTGCCCCTTCGTGACGGCGCGAGCCTTCTGCCCGCTCCCGAAAAGGAAGGAAAACACGTCGCGCTTTTCCTCGTGCCGCCAAGCAAATCGTTTGCCGTCGGGAGTGCCTGGAGCGGCGGACGATGAACCCCTCATTGCAGGCCCCCTCTTGGTGTTCATCTTTTTTTGGTCGACAATAAAAATACCAACTTGTGTTCTCTTTGTCGACAAGAGAGTTGACAGACGGAGGATGAGAGGCGAGTTTCATGGCAGTGACGCCGCGCCCGGCATCGGCCGGATCGCATACAAAAAGGGGAATACTGATGGCCTTCGATCGCATACGCTTCACCAAGCGCATGATGGTGTCTCTTCTTGCCGCTTCATGCTCGACGCTTGCCCTTGCCGCCGACCCGCAGGCGGGCGGCGTTCTCAGGATCGTCGGCACGGCCGATATCGACCATTTCGATCCCACCTCCGCCGCACTCGTAACGAGCAACAACTTCATGCGTGCCGTCAGCCGCCAGCTCATCAGCTACGAGGCCTCGACAGATGAGAACCTCAGGATCGAGCCCAAGGGCGACCTTGTGACCGAGGTTCCGCAGCCTTCCAACGGCGGCCTGACCTACACCTTCACCCTGCGTGACGGCGTGGCATGGAACACGCCGACCGGTGCCCGCCCCATCGTTGCCGCCGATTTCGAGCGCGGCATGAAGCGCATGTGCAACCCGGCGCTCGGTTCGGCAGCTCTCACCTATTATGTCGACCTGATCAAGGGCATGAGCGCCTTCTGCGAGGGCTTCGCGAAGGTCGAGCCGACCGTCGAAGTCATGAAGGCCTATGTGGAAGGCAACGACATCGAGGGTATCGAGACGCCCGACGACAAGACCATCGTCATCCACCTCACCGAAACGGCCGGCGATTTCGTCTATATGCTGTCGCTGCCCACTGCCGCCCCTGCGCCGATCGAGGTTCTGGACTATCTCCCGGACGGCCCGGACTATCGTTCGAACTTCATCTCCAGCGGTCCCTACACGGTCGATGAATACGTTCCGGACGGGCGCATTCATCTTGTGCGCAACCCGGCCTGGAAGACCGAATCCGACACCCTGCGCAAGGCTTACGTCGATGAAGTCGACATCACCCTCGGCATCCAGCCGGACGCCGCCATCCAGCAGCTGCAGGCCGGCGACGCCGACATGACCTACGACATCACCATTCCTCCGGCGACGCTTCACCTGTTGACAGCCGGCGGTGACGACAAACTGCTGACCATGTCGGTCGGCCGCACGGCGTTCCTGTTCGTCAACACCGTTTCGGACAACAACAACGGCGCGCTGAAGGACATCAAGGTCCGTCAGGCCATCCAGTACGCCATCGACAAGGCGGCTATCGTCCAGCAGATGGGCGGCTCGACGCTGGCCCAGCCGCAGAACGGCATTTTCGGTCCTGGCGTGCTCGGTTACCATGAATTCGACCTGTATCCGTCGGAAGGTGCAAAGGGCGATCCTGAAAAGGCCAAGGCCCTTCTGGCAGAGGCGGGCTTCCCGAACGGCATCAAGTTGAAGATGCCCTACCGCAACCAGAACGATCTGCCGGCCATCGCCCAGACCATTCAGGCAAGCCTGAAGAAGGCCGGTATCGAGATCGAACTCACCCCCGTGGCGGCGGCGGACTACTATTCCAAGTTCATGACCAATCCGCTGAACACCAAGGAAGGCAACTGGGATATCGCTCCGGTCGGCTGGTCGCCGGACTGGGTCGGCGGCGCGGCACGCTCGGTGTTCCAGCCGCAGTTCACCTTCAACGGCACGCACCAGACCTATAACTACACGGACTACAACAATCCCGAGGCCAACAAGATTGCCCAGCAAGCGATCAATGCCACGACTTCGGCGGAAGCAGCCCGTCTGTGGGGCGAAGTCGATCAGCTGGTCATGAAGGACGCACCGGTCGTGCCTTATGTCGCGGAAAAGATCGTGCTCTATCGCGGAGCCGCGGTGCAGAACTTCCAGCCCTATGCGCTCGGCGCGCAGGGCGACTGGACCAACGTCTGGCTGGAACGTTGAGTTTCAGCAGCGACCGGCGCGTCGTCTGACTGACGCGCCGAAGGACATCGCAGGCCGGGTGCGTCGTATTCGCACCCGGTCCGAATGCCTGAACGGCCACCCCGGATGGGAACGCTGGCCGCCGCAATACTTTTCAATCCGCGCATCCGTGCGTCACCAGGTCGGTAATCCGTTTGCCGCGAACATGGATGAGGAGGCGCTATGCCCATACTCGAGGCACGAAATCTCACTATTCGCATTCCGACCGAGGACGGCGTGGTGCAAGCCGCCCGAAACGTGTCGTTCTCCGTGGAAAAGGGCGAGTTCTTCGGCATTGCCGGTGAATCCGGCTCGGGCAAGAGCGTTCTGACGCAGGCGATCATGGGCATGCTGCCCAATGCCGATATCGATGGGCAGGTGCTTTTCGAAGGCACTGATCTGCTGAGCCTTGGTCCTCGCGACATGCGCAAGGTGCGCGGTGCGCGGATCGGCATGATCTTTCAGGACCCGCTTTCCAGCCTGCATCCCTATTACACCATCGGCGGTCAGATCGCCGAAATGATCCATGCCCATGAGCGCGTTTCCCGCGATCAGGCCAGAAAGCGTGTCTGCGAACTGCTGGAGAGGGTGGGGATCGCCGATGCCGGGTCTCGTTTTGACAGCTATCCGCATCAGTTTTCCGGTGGCATGCGCCAGCGTGTGATGATTGCCATGGCGCTCGTGCTCAACCCGCCGCTGATCATCGCCGACGAGCCGACGACGGCGCTCGACGTGACCGTCCAGCAGCAGATCATCGAACTGATCAACGAAATGCGCCGTGAACGCGGAACCACCGTCATCATGATTACCCACGATCTCGGCCTGCTCGCCAGCGTGGCCGATCATGTCATGGTCATGTATGCCGGCAATCGCATGGAGACGGGCAAGAGCGAAGATCTCTTCAGTTCTCCCGCCCACCCCTATACGGCCGGACTGCTCAATTCCTCGCCGGCCAACTACACGCCGGGAAGCGCGCTCGTTCCCATTCCCGGCCGTCCGCCAAGCCTTATTCACCTGCCGCGCGGCTGCGCCTTCCGCACACGATGCCAGCATGCTTCCGCGCAATGTCTGAACGCCCCGCCGTTGCGCGTATTCGAGGACGGGACGAACAGCCTCTGCTGGCTTGAAAGCCTGCCCGAAGTCGAGGCATCGACGGAAACGCGAGCCGCAGCGGTGTCAGTGCCGCCGGAGCGTCCGCGCATCATGGAAGCCCGCGACGTTCGCCTGAGCTACAATCTCGGCGGCCTGTTCGAGGGCGCGAAGACGCTGGACGTGCTGAAGGGCATAGACCTCGATCTCTACAAGGGCGAGACGCTTGGCCTCGTCGGGGAGTCGGGCTGCGGCAAATCCACGCTCGCACGCGTACTTGCCGGACTGACGCCGGCGACGGGCGGATCGGTTCACTTCGAGGGCCGGGCCATCGAAAGCCTGTCGAACCGGGAGTGGCGCGAAATGCGCAAGCGTGTCCAGCTTGTCTTCCAGGACCCGTTCGGCTCTCTCAATCCACGGCGGCGAGTCAGCTCGATCATCGGCGAACCGCTACGCATTCACGACATCTGTTCTGGCGCCGCCCGCAAGCGGGCCGTGCAAGAGTTGATGGAGCGCGTCGGTCTCAACCCCGAACACTACAACCGTTTCCCTTCCGAGTTTTCCGGCGGCCAGCGCCAGCGTATCGGTATTGCTCGCGCACTGGCGCTCAACCCTGAACTCGTCATCTTCGACGAGCCGGTGTCGGCGCTTGACGTCTCCATTCAGGCGCAGGTGCTGAACCTGATGCGGGAGCTGCAGCAGGAGCTGAAGCTCACCTATCTGTTCATTTCCCACGATCTTGCGGTGGTACGCCATGTCTGTGACCGCATCGCCGTGATGAGCAAGGGACGCATCGTCGAACTGGCCGATGCCGAGACGATCTATACCAATGCCAGCGATCCCTACACACGGGAGCTGATCGCGGCCTCCTTCCACGAGCCGCGCGTCAGCGCATCGCGTGTCCGCAGGCTGGTCGAAACCATTCCGGGAGAAGTTGCGTGAGCGTCGAAACCCAAGAGGAAGAAGTAGCGACGGTCGTCCAGCGCAGCCCTTACGAATTGACGATGCGCCGTTTCACCCGCGACAGGGCCAGTCTGGTGGCGTTGGCTTTTATCCTGCTGCTCGTGCTTTTCGCGGCCTGCGCGCCATTGGTCGAAGCTGCGACCGGGCATTCCGCCATCGAACAGTATCGCGAAACCGGACTGAGCTCGATGGGCATGCCGGTTACGCCAAGCAGCGAATTCCTGCTCGGCACGGATCATCTGGGCCGCGACGTGCTCGTTCGGCTTGCCTATGGCGCGCGGGTGTCATTGCTCGTCGGCGTGCTGGCGTCGCTCGCGGCCGCGGTGATCGGGCTTACCGTGGGTGTGGTTGCGGGCTTTTTCGGTGGTCCGACGGATATGGTGCTCAGCCGGATCATGGACCTCGTGATGAGCGTGCCGTTCCTGCTTTGCGCACTCGCGCTGGTTTCCGTCTTCGGCTCCAGCCTGGGGCTCAGCGTCGGCGTGATCGTCTTCTTCAGCTGGACGACCATGGCTCGGGTCATCCGCGCCGAGGTGGTGTCGCTTCGTCGAAGGGAATTCGTCGAGGCGAGCCGATCGCTCGGCGCCGGTCCTGTCTCCATCATGGTGCGGGATATCCTGCCCAATCTCAGCGTGCCAATCATCGTTTACACGACGATGATGATCCCCAGTTCCATCGTCTTCGAGGCCACGCTTTCCTTTCTCGGGCTCGGCATCGTTCCGCCCACTCCGAGCTGGGGCGGCATGCTGGCGGATGCGGCCGGCAATTCGATCTACCTTGTCGCCTGGTGGCTGGTGATCTTTCCCGGCGCAGCTCTGCTTATGACGACGCTCGCCTTCAACATTCTCGGCGACGGTCTTCGCGATGCGCTCGACCCGAAACCGCGCCCGGTTCGCAGGAGCCGTTTCCGCAAGCCGGGCAGAAAGGCAGGCCGCGCATGATCCGCTTCCTCGCAAAGCGCCTCTTCTTCTCCGCCTTCGTGCTGTTCGCGCTCAGCCTGTTCGTGTTCATGCTGTTCTTCGTCGCGCCCGGCGATCCGGCCCGCATCATTGCCGGTGAAAAGGCGACGGAAGCCCAGCTGGCGCAGATCCGCACCAATCTCGGCCTCGACCGGCCGATATATGAACAATATGCCGGTTTTGTCTCCAAGGCGGTGCAGGGCGACCTCGGTTTTTCCTATCGTAACCAGCAGCCGGTCGCCAAGCTGGTGGTGAACCGCATCCCGACCACGGTTTCGCTGGTGCTCGGCGGTGTGGTGTTCTGGCTGGCGATCGGCATTCCGATCGGCATCATGTCGGCGCGTCATCCCGGTGGTCTGCGCGACAGGGTGGGACAGGGTTTCATTCTCGTCGGGCTCAGTTTCCCCACCTTCGTGCTCGGCATGCTGTCGCTCTATCTCTTTTACTTCCTGCCCCGACAGGCCGGCTTCACGCTCTTTCCGCCCGGCGGCTACAAGCCCTTCCTCAAGGATCCGCTGCTCTGGGCATGGCATCTCTTCCTGCCATGGACCACGCTGGCGCTGGTGACGGCGGCGATTTATGCGCGGCTCACGCGCGGCAACCTGCTGCAGGTAATGGGCGAGGATTATATCCGCACCGCCCGTTCCAAGGGACTTTCGGAAGGAACCGTCTTCTTCAGGCACGGCCTGCGCGCGACGCTGACGCCGCTCGTTACACAGCTCGGCGCCGATGTCGCCGTTCTTCTGGGCGGGGCCATCGTCATCGAGCAGATCTACGGCCTTCAGGGCGTCGGGGCCCTCGCCGTGCAGGCGGTGAAGAACCAGGACAGGCCGATCATCATCGGCGTCGTTCTTCTCGGCGGGCTTTTCATCGTCGTGATGAATATCGTCGTCGATCTTCTCTATTCGGTACTCGATCCCAGGGTCAGGCGATGAGGGACAAGACCTTGACTGTTTCCGGACATGGCATTCCCGGTCACTTCATCCGCGACCGTGGTTTCGGCTCCGCGCGAAAGGGCGAAGCCCACAGGCGAAACGGTC
Organism: Rhizobium sp. ACO-34A; assembly: GCA_002600635.1. Classification (NCBI taxonomy): domain Bacteria; kingdom Pseudomonadati; phylum Pseudomonadota; class Alphaproteobacteria; order Hyphomicrobiales; family Rhizobiaceae; genus Rhizobium; species Rhizobium sp. ACO-34A. The sequence goes on from CP021372.1 coordinate 141,994, forward strand.
GATGAATACGAGCGCGATGGCGGAAGGTTTTTCGACACCTTGCCGGCATGATGAAGCCGCGCGACGGCGTGCTTACCCGATCCCTCGACGGAGATACTCATGCAAACTTCAGGAAACATTGCCGACCGTCTGGCAGCCTTTCGCAAGGAACTGGCAGCGCGGGGCTATGACGGTTTCGTCGTGCCCCGCGCCGACGCCCACCAGAGCGAGGTAACGGCCGCCCGCGATGACTGCCTTGCCTTCATCAGCGGGTTCACCGGATCGGCAGGCCTTGCGTTAATTATGGCCGAAAGCGCGCTGATCTTCGTCGACGGGCGCTATGACATACAGGTGCGACAGCAGGTGGATCCGGCGCTGTACCAGATCCATCACCTGCATAATGCCCCGATCGACCGGTGGATGCGCGAGCAGGCTACCTCGGGCATGCGCATCGCCTTCGACCCCATGCTGGTGAATGGCGCGCTGCATGACCGGATGGCCGATGCCATGGTCTCGGCGGGCGGTGCGCTCGTACCCTGCAACGAAGACCTGTTCGATGCCATATGGGCGGATCGGCCGGCAGCACCACTCGGGGCGGTTCGCGCCATGCCGGTGGACGTTTCCGGCGAAAGCGTTGCGGACAAAACGCGCCGGGCGGGGGAAGCAATCCGGCAGGCGGGTGCGGTCGCTCTCGCCGAGACCTCGCCGGACAACATCGCCTGGCTGCTCAATCTGCGTGGCGGCGACGTGCCGATGAACCCCGTTCCCCATTCCTTCCTGCTTCTGGATGCGGATGGCACGGTCGAATGGTTCGTGGATCGCCGGAAGCTCGGCAATGATCTCTCCGGGTTCGAACTGCAGCAGGTCAAGCTCTCGCCGGCATCCGATTTTCTCAAACGTCTGGGAGAGGTCGCGAAGCGCGGTGCCGTCCTGACCGATCCCCAGTTCGCGCCGGTTTCCGTGCGGCTGGCTGTCGAGGCCGACGGCGGAGCGACTATCTACAAGACCAGCCCACTGACCCTGCTGAAGGCCGTGAAGAACGAGACGGAACTGGTTGGATACCGCAGGTGTCACGTGGAGGATGGTGCAGCTCTCACCGATTTCCTCGCCTGGGTCCAGCGCGAAGGCCGTCTTCGCGAAGCGAGCGGCCGGCCGTTGACCGAGCTGGAGGCCGAGGCGAAGCTTCTGGCGTTTCGCGCTACCCGGAAGGGCTTTCTCGAAGCAAGCTTCCGTTCCATTTCCGCATCGGGCGTTAATGCTGCGCTGTGCCATTACAATGCTGCCGAAGCGACCGACGCTGTCATCGACAGTCGTCTGCCCTATCTCATCGATTCCGGTGGGCAATATCTCGACGGTACCACCGATGTGACCCGCACGCTGTTTCTTGGGCCGGCGGCGTCCGAAATACGGCGGACCTATACGGCAGTGCTGAAAGGGTTCCTGTCGCTGATCATGGTTCGGATGCCGGTTGGGACGCAGGGGCACCAGCTTGACGCCTTCGCCCGCCGTCCACTCTGGGACCTCGGTCTCGACTACGACCACGGTACCGGCCACGGCGTTGGTCATAACCTGTTTGTTCATGAATATCCGCACCGGTTTGCCAAGCTTGCCAATCCCTATGGTCTGGAGCCGGGCAATATCATGACCATCGAACCGGGCTACTACGCAGAAGGGCGATATGGCCTGCGAATAGAGAACCAGGTGGAGGTTGTGGCCGACGGCGCGGGCTTCTGCCGTTTTGCATCGCTGACGCTTGCGCCTATCGACCTCTCCGCAGCCGACCTGACGGCCCTGACCGAGGGGGAACGCGCCTTCCTCGACGCTTATCACGCCCATGTCCGGGAGGCGCTGATGCCGCTTGTGGCGGAAGAGACCCGTGCTTTCCTTCTGGAGCAGACCCGATCGATTGCCGAGATCTTTTAGCCCGGATCCGCAACCGCGATGTTCCTGGCCGGTGCAGCGCCGAAACCCGACGGGCAAGGATGCCTGACGCGCATTGCTGTGTTAAACCGCCGCCAGATGATGTCGATTTGGCGCGGCGATGCGCCGCCGACCGAGGTCGTGACAAGGGGGTTCAAAGGTGGAAGTGGAAACAAATAGCGGCGAACGCAAGCGCGGTTCCGGTGCGCGATACGTGTACGACGTGCTGCGAGACGAGATCCTGGATCTGGTCATTGCGCCCGGAAGTCCGATAGACGAGGTTCAACTCGCGGAACGTTTCGGCATGTCGCGAACGCCCATTCGCGAGGCGCTGGTGCGCCTGGCCGGTGTGGGGTTGATCGATACTCTGCCGAACCGCTCGACCATGGTTTCCAATATCGACTTTCTCAACATCCACACCTATTTCGACGCACTGACGCTCATGTACCGGGTGACGGCACAGCTTGCCGCGCAGTATCACCGTGCAGATGATCTCGACCACATCCGGTCGCTGCAGGCAGAGTTTGCAGCTGCCGTCGAGGCGCAGGACGCCCTGGCCATGATTGCCACCAATGCGGCGTTCCACATGGCGATCGCGGAGGCGGGCCGAAACCCCTACTTCGTCAGCCTGTTCCGGCGCCTGCTCGATGAAGGTCGGCGCATACTGCGCCTCTATTACCAGTCCTACGAGGATCGCCTGCCGCATCGCTTCGTCGAGGAGCATGATGAAATGATCGCGGCGATTGCCGCCCGCGACACGGCTCTTTCCGAACAGCTTGGCCGCGCTCACGCCGACCAGATCGTCGAGCAGGTCCGCAAGCTGCTGGTGCGCGACGACCGGCTTGAGATCACGCTGTGACACGGATGCGCGGGTGGCCGAATATATTGCGGTGCTAGGCACTTCTTCTTGTCGACAAAGAGAATACAAAGTGATATCTGCTGTAGCCAGCATGCGGTGATCGCGATCGGACGGGTCGTCGTTACCCGTCCATTCAAGCTCAAAAGGAAACGAAAATGACTGCCAGCATTTTTTCAGGGGTGATCCCGGCGCTGATGACCCCCTGCAAGGCGGACCGTACGCCTGACTTCGACGCCCTTGTCCGCAAGGGCAAGGAACTGATCGCCGCCGGAATGTCGGCAGTGGTCTATTGTGGTTCGATGGGCGACTGGCCGCTCCTCACCGATGCGCAGCGCATGGAAGGCGTCGAGCGTCTTGCGAAGGCCGGCGTACCGGTTATCGTGGGAACTGGCGCGGTCAACACCGCCTCGGCGGTGGCGCATGCCGCTCATGCCCAGAAGGTCGGCGCCAAGGGCCTGATGGTCATCCCGCGCGTGCTGTCGCGTGGCTCGGTCATCTCGGCCCAGAAGTCGCACTTCAAGGCGATCCTCGCTGCGGCCCCCGATCTGCCGGCGGTCATCTACAACAGCCCCTATTACGGCTTTGCGACGCGCGCCGACCTGTTCTTCGCGCTCAGGGCCGAACACCCGAACCTCGTCGGCTTCAAGGAGTTCGGCGGCCCGGCCGACATGCGCTACGCCGCTGAGAACATCACCAGCCGCGACGACGAAGTGACGCTGATGATCGGCGTCGATACCGCCGTGTTCCACGGCTTCGTGAACTGCGGTGCGACGGGCGCGATTACCGGCATCGGCAACGTTCTGCCGAAGGAAGTCCTTCATCTTTGCAATCTTGCTCAGGCCGCCGCCGCTGGTAACGCGGACGCACGTCAGCGGGCGCTGGAACTGGAACAGGCGCTTGCCGTTCTCTCGTCCTTCGACGAAGGCCCGGATCTCGTATTGTTCTTCAAGCACATGATGGTGCTGAAGGGCGACGCGGAATACACGCTGCACTTCAACGAAACCGACGCACTGACCGACAGCCAGCGCGGCTATGTTGAAGCCCAGTTCAAGCTGTTCAACAATTGGTATGCCGAGTGGAGCAAGCTTCCCGGCGCAGTTCAGACCTGCAAGGCCTGATACCCAACTCGAGCGTTTGATAAGTAACAAGAAGGCCCGCGTCATGCGGGCCTTTGCATATCTTCCAGCCTGATTCAGCCTAACCGGCGAGCCATGGCTGGTAAGGCCACTTCACCGAACGGAAGACCCCTGTAGGCAGGACCTTCAGGTTCGTGTTCGATACCAGGTAACCGCCAGATGGAGGTTTAACTCCAGAGAAGCTTCTCCGGCAGCTTTGTGGGACGCATGAAGTTGATGTCGCTTGGCGGGCGCAGCCAGAGCCTGACGTTTGCGGCGTCCTTTTCCAACTGACGCAGGAAGCCGGGGAAGATGGTTCCGGCCAGATAGTCGGACGTAGAGATGATAAACTCCATGTTGGCCTTGGGGGGATCGAAACTTGGAGCAGCCAGCGCGCCGTCGATGTGGTCGAGGCCCGCGAAAAAAGCCCGGGCAAGCTCCTCGGCACGGGGTGTGGGGTTCATGCCTGTCGGCGCGCGCGCGAAGAGTTTGTCACTCCGCGTTCTTCGTAGACCGCAGTGAAAACGCGAATGAGATTGAGATCCATATTATGAATGTTGCTCATGGTTTGATTTCTATCGTTTCATTTTTCTCATGACAACTTCGGCCTCATTTCCTCAGAGACGGGAAGTTAAGCGGATGTTGAAAGATGATGAACCCGATTATGGCGATAACGTATTGTTTCGGATCATGCCCCGAGCCGGGAACGCCTGATCCTGGATCTCGGAATTTGCGTCTTGTTTCTCACCGCAGACGCGATCCGTCATTTCGTGATGTGAAAGGCTTCGCCAGATGCACGATGTTCTCATGTCCTGAAGCGATGGTATCTGGGGCGAGACGCTTGCGTAGAGCGAAATCCTTGCCCGGCTTTGGCAATACGCTCACCCAATCCATGGCATCGTCACAACTGGACTTTGCCAAAGATCTGCACGGCCTGGGAGGGGGGAGATGAATTTGGCCTGATCCTCACCGAAATGTCGGATGATGCCGCGCTCGAAATGGTGAATGCGGTTCTGGAAACAGCACGCGAGCCGGTCCATATCGGTCGCTCTCCACGGCGCTGTTCGACCAGCATCGGACTTGCCACCTTCCCGCACGATGGCAACGATCCGGCTACGCTGTTCAAGGCGGCGGACATCGCGCTTTATCATGCGAAGTCGCTTGGGCGGGACCGGGCGGAAATCTTCAACAACAAGCTCAGGGAAAGCGTCGAGCTGCGGTCCTCGCTGCTCGGTGACATTGAAAACGCCCTGATCCGGAACGAGTTCGAGCTTTTTTATCAGCCGATCGTGCCGACCGACACAACCCGGCAGGTCTCGCTTGAAGCGCTCATGCGCTGGCGCCACCCGAAGCATGGTGTCGTGTCGCCCGCGCATTTCCAGATCGGCTTCGAGCACCAGCCGACGGCGGCGGCTCTCGGCATGTTCATGCTCGAGCAGGCCTTCAAGGACGCCCTTCGCCTTCGCACGCTCGGCGTCCAGGCAAGACGCATCGCCATCAACCTGACCAATGCCGATTTCAGATCGGACCTGTTTATCGATCGCTTTTTCGAACTGTCACAGGAGACAGGCGTTCCTCCCCGGCAATTCTGTGTGGAAGTGACGGAAGGCATGTTCCTTGGCCGGGATCAGCGGCGTGTCAATCAGGGGCTGCAGCGTCTGCACGAAGCGGGTGTGGAAGTCGCCTTCGATGATTTCGGAACCGGTTTCGCTTCGCTGACCCACCTGAGACAGATGCCGATCGACAGGCTGAAGATCGACCGCAGCTTCATCGCCAATATCGAGTCCTCTTCAGCCGATCAGGCCATCGTGGAGGGGATCGTTCTCATGACGCACAAGATGGGAAAACGCGTGGTCGCCGAAGGTGTCGAAAACCGCAAGCAGATGGAAATTCTGCTGTCGATGGATTGCGACTTCCTGCAGGGGTGGCTGTTCGGCAAGGCCTGCAGCGTCGATGAGCTTCCGGAACTCATCAATACGATGTCCCGCGACGAAGCCCGTCCGTTGAGGTGCAACGTTCAGTAGACATAGAAGGCAGCCCTGTCAGAATACCAAGAGCTGTCGGACAGAAGACGCAGAACCTAGCGACAATCGTCTCTGCAATCCGTTGCCGCGTGTCGAACACGCGTCGGCTCGATGCCGCAGTCAGGTGGATGGGTAGCGTTTACAACCAGATACTTTGCTCAGCCGTGCAGATCGATGGTGCAGTCTTGTTCCAAGACCGAGCGGGTCTGTTGCTCAAATAGTCGCGCTGGAATTGTGAAGGATGACTTCCCGGACGTTCACCGCGAATGCCGCAGAAAATGCCATGGGAGGCCTGGCAGGGTTGTGTTGCCCCGGATGATGAAGAGGGAGTCTTATCCGATCAGTCGACAGCGACCATGACATCGGATGCCTTGACCACGGCATAGGCTTCACCGCCGACGACCAGACCCAATTCATCGACTGCTTCGTTGGTGATCGAAGCGGTGACGATCGCGCCGTTTCCGATGTCGATGCGGACATGGGCGGTTGTCGCGCCCTTGGTGACTTCGGTTACCTTGCCCTTGAGGCGATTGCGGGCGCTGATTTTCATAACGGCTTCCTAGCTTGTTTCAGCAAGCGTTTAGCACAAAGCACTCCGTGATGCACGGTGTGGGGTATGCATATCGGGATCAAGGAATGGTGATGCCCATCGATCAATGATGGGCTGTAGAGCTTGAACCTTCTCTGACGAGGGTGAGCAGAGGGTGGATCACGTCGCCGAGAACCTTCAGCGCCTGCGCGTTCGCCGCCGGATCGTTCGAAGCCTCGAATTCCGCAAGTTCGATGCCCACAATCTGTCGAGCGGGAATGGCAGCAAGGATCGTCTTGAGCACGTCCGGCATCAACCCGTTCTCGACAGCGTATGCCGCAGGCACGAAATTCGGCTCAAGAACATCCCAATCGATGTGAATCCAGACCGGATCATTTCCGATCATGTTGAGGACTGTCTTCGGGGTCGTTTGCTCCGGAGCCAGTACGGTTACGCCCGCCTCTTCGAGGAGCTTGCCTTCCGCCGCATCGATATCCCGGGCGCCGACAAGAACCACCCGTTGGGGATCGAGATTGTTTCCGTGGCCGCTGTCCCATAATCCACAGGCGGCGGCGAGCACCATGCCGCCGAGATAACCGCTTTCGGTCGTGTCAGGCGTGTTGAAGTCACCATGGGCATCGATCCACAGAATGATCGCGTCCGGATGTTCTCTTGCCGCCACGGGCAGGGATGCGAGACTTGCAGAACAGGTGTTCGCCACGATCAGCGGCTTGTTGCCACGCGAGATAATCGCGGCGACTGTATCCTGCAAAGCCTCCAGCGTTTCCCTTGCTTCGGGAAGGCTGGCTGTCCAATCGTCGCGTTCTGGCGGTGCCGGAGTGCCCACGATCACAGGCGTCAATCCTGTGATTTTCCGCAGGACATCGGTCGCCAGCGCGGCACCACGAATGGCGCCGGGGCTACGGTCGGCGATACGGCCTTGAGAAACGACAAGTTCAAAGGGCAAGGACAGCTCCAATCCATTTCGGAAAATTCGCGCGAGGCCGGAAAGCCCGCGCGGGGCATTGCGAGGTGATGGCGATACACGATATATCGATCTGGATATATCGATTGCGAGGTCATTGGCAATTGATGTCGTGCAATGAACCTTGAGGGGAGCGTTTCATGCAGGCCGAAAATATCCAGCTTTTCTCTTACGGTACCCTTCAGCTGGAAAGTGTCCAGATGTCTTCGTTCGGACGTCGGCTGGTCGGGCAGACAGATTCCATGCCGGGGTTCAGGAAAGAGATGGTCGAGATCACCGATCCCGACGTGCTGGCGGCCAGCGGAGAGAGGTTTCATCCGATCGTCATTCCGTCCAACGACCCTGCGGATGCGGTTGCCGGCACCGTGTTCCTGATCACGGAAGCGGAACTCGCCGCGGCGGATGAGTACGAAGTTTCCGACTACAAGCGGATCGAGACCGTACTTGCGTCGGGAACAAAAGCCTGGGTTTACGTCAAGGCGTGACCGGTGTTTGGGTTGCTTCCGGTTCCTGAGGTTTCCCCACGGGAAGGTCAGCATTGAGCAAGGCGTGCTCGATCCGATCCAGCACCAATCGGGCGGCGTGCGAGAGTTGCCTTGCCTGACCGAGACAGAGAGCCAGCGGGATTGGCCGCAGCACCTTGTCCGTGAGGGGAACGAAACAGAGATCCCTGGCCCGAACCTCCTCCATCACGTCGAGAGCGGTCAGGATGCCGATTCCTGCGCCATCGCCAATGAGTGACTTGATCATCTGAATATTGTTGGATGCGACGGCCGCCGTCAGCTCGATCCCCGTGGCAGCTTCGAGGGCGTTGACCTGTTCGCAAAGCGCCAGCGGTTCCGCCGGCGCGACGACGGGATGGCCGACGCATCGACTGAAGCGCATGGTGGGTATGCCGGCGAGTTCATGGTCGGGCGGCATGACAATCCCCAGGCCGATATCGCGGTGGCTCTGGACAAGAATGTCCTTTGACAATTGCGGCCCAAGCATCAGGCCGAAATCGACTTCCCCGCGCTGGATCACCCCTTGAATGGCAATGTTATCGAGCACGTTCAGCTCGATCGACACGCCCGGAAATTCCCGCCGGAGGTCAGCGATCGTTCTCGGCAGGAAGCCCTTGCTCAGCGCATCGATCACGGCAATGCGAACATGGCCGCGACGGAGGCCGACGAGATCGTCTATCTGTCCTTGCAGGCGCTCGAAATCCCGTTTCCATCGGCCCGTTGAAGTCAACAGCAGTTCGCCCGCTGCCGTCGGCTTGAGCCCGGAGGGCAGGCGCTCGAAGAGTGGAACGCCGAGCTGCTCTTCCGCAGCCAGGATTTGCCGATCGATTGCAGAGGCCGACACATGCAGCGTTTCCGATGCCTTTCGGATCGAACCCTGCCGCGCGACGTCGAGAAAATAGCGGCTGAACCGTGAGAAGACGAACATGAGTGTTCCATTTTTTGCAACGCATTATTTGAAACTCGGCATTTGAAGTCAATCAGAAGTCAGTCGATATATATGAATGAATATATCGCTTTGAACGATGAGGTCGCTTGATGAATGTTGCCGTTGCCACGCCGCAGATGCCGGCCGCGCCTGATCTTCCCCGTAACTGTTCGTTCGATGCCGACGACTGGCGGATTCTCGCCCGCCACTGGTTTCCGGTGGCGCTTGTCAGGGATGTTCTGGAAAAGGGCCTGGTGGATGCCGTCCTGCTCGATGAGAAGCTCGTCGTCTACAGGGTTGGGGAGGAGATCGTCGTTGCCAACGACATCTGCACCCACCGCGGCGTACCGCTGACCATGGGATCGAACGACAATGCAGACGGTGTCCGTTGTCCCTATCACGGCCTGAAATTTGGTGCCGGAGGAAAATGTATCAAGGTTCCGGCCCATCCGGACAACGCGATCCCTGCCAAACTTCATCTGAAGTCCTACCCTGTCGTCCAGCGTTATGGTTTGGTCTGGACCTGTCTGCGGCCAGAGGAGGGCGAGGCGGCGACCACGGTGCCGTTCATGCCCCATTGGGATGACGAAGGTTTCCTGCAGATGAACTGTCCTGCCTTCGATATCGCCGGTTTTGCCGGCCGACAGATCGAGGGCTTTCTCGATGTCGCGCATTTTGCGTTCATCCACACCGAGACCTTTGCCGATCCGGACAATCCTGTCGTCCCGCCCTACGAAACGCGTCCCACGGATGTCGGGTTCGAGGCCGAATACTGGAGCACCGTCTCGAATTTTGGCCACGGGTCGGAGAAGACGGCGCCGGAAGGCTTTCAATGGCTTCGCCATTTCCGGACGCACCTGCCGTTCACGGCCCATCTGACGGTTCATTTCCCCGAGGGAGGACGTTTGTCGATCCTGAATGCGGCATCACCGGTTTCCGCGCGCAAGACCCGGCTGTTCGTACCGATCGCCCGGAATTTCGATCTCGATGCGCCGATTCAGGATACCTACGACTTCAATCATCGCGTCTTTTCGGAGGACGCGGCCATGGTTGAAAACCAGAAGCCGGAAAATCTCCCGCTGGATCCCCGCATGGAGGCGCATATTCCCGCGGACCGAAGCTCGATCAGTTATCGCCGGGGCTTGCGCGACATGGGCCTCAGCCATTTCTTTATCGCGTGAGGCCCGGCATGGAACTGATGGTTTCCGCAATCAGGATCAACGGTGACGACAACCTGGATATCGAGTTCGTCGATCCCGACGGCTGCGACCTGCCGCCGTTCACGCCCGGCGCCCATATCGATATCCGCACGCCATCCGGCGCCTTGCGGCAGTATTCTCTCTGTAGCAGTGCCGGCGACAGGCGGGCTTACAGGATCTGTGTTCGCAAGGACGATGCATCCCGGGGCGGTTCACGTTCTCTGCATAGCGATCTGCGCGTGCGGGAGAAGGTCGATGTTTCGAACCCGCGAAATCTGTTCAGCCTGCCGGAAGCGCAGCGATACATCCTCGTTTCCGCAGGGATCGGCATTACTCCAATCATTTCCATGGCTCGTCAGCTTGCCGAAAACGGTGCGGACTTCGAGTTCCATCACTTCGAACGAAGCAGGTCGCGTGTGGCGTTTCTCGACGAATTGACTGCCGGTACCCTGAGGCAATGCACGAGCCTGCATCTGGGTGAGGAGGGGGCAAGCTTCCGGATTGCGGGCCCGGTTTGTCTCGACAAGGTCGATGCGGATACCGTTGTGTTGGCATGCGGGCCAAATATGTTTCTGGATCTCCTTGCCACGCGGATGAGGGATGCTGGCTGGCTGCCGCATCAACTGCATTCCGAGCGTTTTCGGCCTGTTGGTTCATCCACGGCTCTTTCCACCCCGGAGGGGGCCAGCTTCGAGGTGGAAATTGCGTCAACGGGGAAACGTTTTACCGTTGGTGAAAACGACACGATCGCGAATGTCCTTCAGCAAAATGGCGTGCCAATTGAACTGTCTTGCGAGCAGGGGATGTGCGGTGCCTGTTTGACCAAGGTCATCCAGGGTTCGCCTGATCACAAGGACATCGTTCTTTCCGACGCTGAAAAGGCAGTGAATGATCAGATGACCATCTGCTGTTCGCGTTCATTCAGTCCGTTGCTGGTTCTTGACCTGTAACGCGCCGATCAATCGGCATTGCGTGTCTCCTTGCGCGGGTTGACGGCGTTCCCCACCTTTCAGGAGCTAGGGAATTGCCAATTATATTGTAGAACCGGAGCCAGCGGCGGATACTGCCGCGACGCGTTTGGGGAACAGTATGAGCAGGGCGAGTTACAGGGACATTGCCCTTCTGGCGGGCGTGGGGACCGCGACGGTGGAACGGGTACTGAACGGGCGCGGAGGTGTTCGGCCAGCATTGGTCGAGAAGGTTGTTATTGCTGCTCGCAGCCTGAACTATCCGCGCCTGCTTCCCGATACTCATCGCGGCCTTTTACGGATCGATGTTCTGATGGTCCGGCCCGAAACCACCTTCTATCGGCGGCTTTCCAAGGCCTTCGAGCAGATCGCTCACAGCCTCGATCCGCTCGTGGTGGTCCACAGACGGTTTGTCGAGGAAATGAAGCCAAGGGAAATCGCGGCCGCCATCGCATCGGCGGATTACCCGCGCGCCGGGCTTATCCTGGCTGTTCCCAACAGTCCCTTGGTCAAGGCTGCGGTGAAGGAGGTGGCTGAACAGGGTGTGCCTATCGTACATGTCGTCACCAAGGCGTCCGAGGATCATGTCGAGTTTGTCGGGATCGACAATTATGCGGCCGGCCGCACGGCGGCTCATTTCATCTGCCGCATGACACGGGCCGAGGGACCCGTCGTCGCATTGTGCCACCCTATCTATCAGGTCCACCGGGATCGAGTACGGGGCTTCTCCGAATACTTCCGCGATCATCCCGGCCCGATCAATTTCGAGTGGCTAGGCTTTACCCGTGACGAGGAGCATTACAGCGCCGAAACCCTGTCCGAGGCACTGCGGAAGCATCCGAATCTCGTGGGGCTCTATAATGCGGGCGGAGCGAATTCCGCTTTGATCGAGGTTCTGAGGCGCAGCGGTCGCGGCAGGGACATTCTGTTCATTGGCCATGAACTCACCGATTACACCCGCACCGCTCTGCGTGACGGCGTCATGGATGTGGTTCTCGATCAGGCGCCGGAGGCGCAGGCTCAGCGTGCGCTCGATATTATCCTGCGCCGTGTCGGTCTCACGGAAATCGAGCCGGATCGTAATCCGATCCGTTTCATCACCATCACCGCCGAAAGCCTTTGATCTAAATTGATCAATGAAGTCTTCGGCGTCTGAAACACCTCCTGCTACTTTCAACAGCGGGAGGAGAGCCGGCGTTTCAAGGGAAACGATACGGATAGAGGCGCTTGGCCGCTCTTCTCCCCATAAGGTTCTTGGGAAGGAGAGTGCCATGGACGACTTGAAATACGGGACGCGAAACAAGCGTGGTGACTGGGCACCCAACAAGCCGGTCGAGACCGCGCCGTTGTTTCTTTTTCCCCCGAAACTGCTGGCAATCCTGAAGTGGCTGCCGCACTATTTCTTTCCTTGGAACCTGATCTTCGCGGCATCCGCCATCGCTTACTGGGCCTGGGTCGTGCCACCGGTCGAAACGATGCAGACGCTACGCATCGGCTGGGCGCTCTGGCTTTACGCCGTGAACGCAGTCTGCGTGTTCCTTTTCTATGGCGCCTTCGAGCTTCATCTCTATGTGCTCAAGCGGCAGGAGAACCGCTTCAAGTACAATGGCAAATTCCCGGCTGATCAGAAAAACAATGTGTTCTGGTTCGATAGCCAGAACATCGACAACATCCTGCGAACCTTCCTGTCAGGCGTGACGATCTGGACGGGTATCGAAGTGGTGATGCTCTGGGCTTATGCCAATGGCTATGCGCCCTGGCTGAGCTTTGCGGAAAATCCGTGGACGCTGGCGCTTGTCGCGCTCGTGGTTCCGATCATTCACGAATTTCATTTCTTCTGCATCCATCGGCTCATCCATACGCCGTTCCTCTACAAGTGGGTGCATTCGGTTCACCACAATTCGGTGAACCCGTCGCCATGGTCGTCGCTGTCGATGCATCCGGTCGAGCATCTGCTCTATCTCGGCACCGCCTTCTACCACCTCGTCCTGCCGTCCAATCCGGTGCTGATGCTCTACCAGCTGCATTATGCGGGCTTCGGCGCCATTCCCGGCCATGTCGGCTTCGACAAGGTGGAAGTGGGTGAGGACAAGCTGGTCGATAGCCATGCTTACGCTCACTACCTGCACCACAAGTACTTCGAGGTGAACTATGGCGATGCGCTGATCCCGCTGGATAAGTGGTTTGGCACCTGGCACGACGGCTCCGCCGAAGGCGAGGCGCGCATGCAGGAGCGCTATCGCAAGCGCAAGGAAAAGCTTGCCGCCAGCAAGGCCCGCGCCGAAGTCCGGGAGGCTGCAGAATGACCTGGGTATCGGCATGCAAATTCGACGACATCGAACAGGAAGGTGCCGTTCGCTTCGACCACGCAGGCCGCACCTATGCCGTTTTCCGTGGACCGGATGACAGCATCTACTGCACGGCCGGTCTCTGCACCCATGAAGCGATCCATCTGGCGGAGGGGCTTGTGATGGATTTCGAAGTGGAATGTCCCAAGCATTCCGGTGCCTTCGACTATCGCACGGGGGAGGCCCTGCGGCTTCCCGCCTGCGAGAATCTGAAGATCTATCCGGCCGAGGTGGTCGATGGAGAGGTCCGCGTGGCCCTCGGTTAGGGCCACGTTTTACGGAACAGGCCCATCGGGCTTCCGGAATGCGATCGGGTGATCCGGCACCCACAGGGAGGAGAGCATGAAATCAGTATGGCTGGCGGCCGCTCTGGCCGCCATGATGGGGAGCGCTGCCTTCGCGGAGACGCTGGGCGTCTCGATGCAGAGCTTCGACAACAACTTCCAGACGCTGCTGCGGGAAGGGATCGTCGCCCGTGCAACGGAGACAAAGGATGTCAGCGTGCAGGTGGAGGACGCGCAGACGGATGTTTCCAAGCAGCTCAATCAGGTGAACAACTTCATTGCCGCGGGCGTCGATATGATCCTCATGACGCTGACGGATACGTCTGCGGCACCCGGCATCAGCGATGCTGCCGCAAAGGCGGGTATTCCACTCGTGTTTCTCAATCTCGAGCCGGAAAATGTCGCTAGGCTTCCGGAAAAGCAGGCCTATGTCGGCTCCAAGGAAATCGATGCCGGCCGGTTGGCCGGGGAGCAGGCCTGTTCGCTGCTGAAGGAGAAGGGCAAGGCATCGGATGCGCAGGTTTACATTCTGATGGGAGATCTTGCCCATCAGGCATCGCGCGACCGCACCTCTTCTTTCAAGGAAGCGTTGGCGGCCGGTGAATGCAAGGGTGTGACGATTGCCGACGAGCAATCGGCCTCCTGGACACGCACCAACGCCATCGACATGACGACGAACTGGATTACGGCCGGCCGGCCGATCGATGTGGTTTTCGCCAATAACGACGAAATGGCCATCGGCGCCATACAGGCCCTGAAGGCGGCGGGTACCTCGATGGAAGACGTCATCGTCATCGGTATCGACGCCACGCAGGATGGCCTTGCCGCCATGGCGGCGGGCGATCTCGATGCCACCGTATTCCAGAATGCCAAGGCTCAGTCGGCGAGCGCTGTCGATGCCGCTCTTGCGTTGAAGCGCGGTGAGCCGGTCGAAAAACAGGTCTGGGTGCCGTTCGAGCTGGTCACGCCCAGGAACATGGCAGAGTACGCTGCCAAGAACTGATCCTCCCCAGGGCCGGCACATTTCCCAGAATGTGTCGGCCCGCCTTTTCCCAAAGGAGACCGCATGAACGGGATCGTTATCATCGGCGCCGGGGAAGCCGGCACACGCGCCGCCTTTGCCCTGCGCGAAACGGGGTTTTCCGGGTCTGTCACATTGGTCGGCAAGGAGCCGCATCTACCTTACGAGCGTCCGCCTCTTTCCAAGCCGCTGGATGGTACGGTGCAGATGAAAGCGATCTGCTCCTCCGAGGCATTGGATGCTGCCGGCATCGATTATCGGCAGGAGAGATCAGCGCTACGGATCGACCCAGGTAAGCGTCGCGTGTTTCTCGATGATGGCGAGATGCTTTCCTATGACAAACTGCTTCTTGCCACGGGCGCGCGGCCAAGACAGCTCGTATGCCCCGGTGCGGAACGCGCGCATGGTTTTCGCACCTTTGCTGATGCGGCCGCGATCTTTGAACGCGCTGATCTCGGCAAGTCTGTTGCCATCATAGGTGGCGGGTTGATCGGCATGGAGCTTGCGGCAGTGCTGCGCGGCAAGGGTATCTCCGTGCATGTCATCGAGGCGGCAGCAAAGCCGCTCGGGCGCGCCGTGCCAATACGATTTGCGGAGAGCCTCCATGCCCGCCATGTCGAGGAAGGCGTATCCTTCCATCTCGGGCAGGGCATTGCGGAAATCACGTCCGAAGCTGTCGTGCTGGCGGATGGCTCGACTGTTCCCGCCGATCTTGTCGTTGCTGCGATCGGGGTCGTGCCGGATATCGTCCTTGCCGAAGCGGCAGGCCTCGCTACGGGCAATGGCATTCTGGCGGACGGGTTTCTCCGCACCAGCGACCAGCATATCTTCGCTGCCGGCGACTGTGCGGCAGTCGCTCAGCCCACCGGAGGCCATATGCGCTTCGAAAGCTGGCGCAATGCCCGCAATCAGGCAGAAACGGCTGCCCGCAACATGGCCGGCGCGAACGAGATGTTTTCCGCGATACCGTGGTTCTGGTCCGATCAGTACGATCTCGGCTTGCAGGTTGCCGGTCTGCCGCAGCCGGGGCATCAGATCGTCGTCCGCTCGCTGGGGGAAGCGGCCATGGAGTTCTATCTCGACGGTGGGCGTCTTGTTGCCGCCGCCGGACTCGGCGTCGGCAACAGCTTGGGGAAAGAGATCAAGCTGGCGGAAATGCTGATTGCGGCCGGCGCCTGCCCCGATCCGGCAATGCTCGCGGATGCGGCGGTCAATCTGAAGGCGCTTTTGAAAAGCGCGCGTGCTGCCTGATGCAGAAACTGCTGTTCTTCCAATCGCTCTGGGCCATGGAACGCCGCCATACGGACGGCTTCGAGCGCAGCCTCGAAGAGAACGTCGCGATGATCGCGGAAGCGGACTTCGATGGTATCAGCGCACACTACACAAATCGGGCGGATGTCCTCCGCCTGAACGAGGCCGTTCGGGGCAGGGGCTTGAATATCGAGGGCGTATGCTTCCCGCGTTCGGTGGCGGATTTGCGCCTGCCACTGGAACTGGCTGTCGAATTTCCGGTGAGCCACATAAATCTGCAACCCGATGTGCGACTGCGTCGGGTCGAGGATTGCCTGCCTCTTCTCGATGGCTGGATGCAGATCGCGGAGGAGGCAGGCGTTCCCGTCTTCATTGAAACGCATCGGGATCGGATGACGACCGACCTCTTCTTCACGCTCGACCTTCTGGACAGGCGTCCGGACCTGCCGCTTCTCGCCGACCTTTCCCACTTCCTCGTCGGCCGCGAATTCGCCTTCCCGGTCGAGGAGGAAAACCATGCGCATATCAAGCGCATCCTGAACAATGCGCATGCCTTTCACGGCCGCGTCGCATCACGCGAGCAGGTACAGATCGAGATATCCTTTCCGCACCACCGTCCGTGGCTCGACCTGTTCCTGGGATGGTGGAACTACGGCTTTCGCGAATGGCGCGCCCGCGCTCCGGACGACGCCAAGCTGGTCTTCACCTGCGAATTGGGGCCGAAGCCCTATGCGATAACCGGAAGGGACGGCAACGATACCACTGACCGCTGGGCCGAATCTCTCATGCTTCGCGAAATGGTGCGCGATCTCTGGAACGCCGCCGCGAAATCATCAGCCTCATCCCGTAAAGGCCGATGACGACGTAAAGCCCGGCAACGGCGAGATAGTTGAGGAAGAAGCCGGGGACGTCCGCGTTGAAATCCCACATGTCCAACGTGTACTGCCATCTCAGCTTGGAGCCGACGCAATCTCGAAAGACGCGCAAATGCCCTTCGGTATCCCGGTCTTCGGAGCCATAGGCGAAGGTGGTGCCGCTGAGGCAGATCTGCTCCCAGTCAGAAAGGCAATTTTCGCATGTGCCGCAGGAATCGGCCATTCAGCCGGCGCCACCGATATCGCCGATCCTGAACTTGGTGACCGCGCTGCCGATGGCGAGAACGCGCCCGACGACCTCATGTCCGGGAACGCAAGGGAACTTTGGCGCGCCCCAATCGCCGCGAACCGTGTGAATGTCCGAATGGCAGATGCCGGCATGGAGGACGTCGAGCAGCACGTCGTTCGGGCCAAGTGCACGGCGCTCGATCGGGATTTCCGCGAAGGGGCCGTTTACCGAGCCGGTTCCCCATGCCCTTGCAGCGTAAGGGCCGTTTTCGGCCGATGGCTCCTCGGCCCGAGCCTCGACAGCGGAATCGGACAGCATTGCCGGAGCGGACGCCAACAGACTTGCGCCACCGAGGCGAAGTTTCCTGCGCCCGGGTTCAGGCGATCCGGTGTCGTGCTGCGCCCTGCCGCACTCGTTACACATGGCGTCTTCTTTATCTGGCCGAAACAACCCGTCGTCATGGAGAAGGGAAGCCGCACCGACATCCGGATATGCGGGAGGGTGTTCGAGCGAGCTCGCAGGCAAACAATTCCCGCCGTCCCGAGCGATTGAACGGGATATTGACGTCACCGGTGGATGGCGATCAGACGCTCGTTTGCGAACGGGTCTATGCTTGCGGCTCATAAGTAAATCGGCCGCGTTTTCGTTTCCGGCATGTGATCGCGATAGTGTAGAAGGCAAATTTCGGCTCCCCGCAGACCCTGGCGGGACCTTGGGGGTCATCCGAAGACGAGCCAACCGGGGACCGGACCCAGGCCATCAGTTGTGGACGGTAAGCCGCTCGTGGAGCGCGACTTTCCGCAGAAGAGCATGAATTGGTCCCGCGGAATGAGATTGTTCGTCATTCCTGACAAGTGTTGTCATTACAGCCTGCTTTATCGGGTTGACGCAGACTGTAGATTGGCTGGAAACGCTCGATTGCAGCGATCAGGACGGCCCAGCTGTGCCTTGTCTGGAATGCTGTGAAACATGCTGCGGCCCGGCCTGCGGGGGACGCAAACGGCTCGACGCAGGAAAAGGGGACCTGTTTTCATGCACATGCTGCTCGTCATTGTCGCCGGCATCATCCTGCTCGGCTTTTTTGCGTTGCTCGGAAAGTTGTGGGGCGGGGATGCCGCCGGCATTGCACTGGCCGCCCGGTACTTCATACCTGTCTGGCTGCTTGTCGCGCTGACCAACATGTGGGTCGGCGTGACCAAGGCCGGCTACGGCGTGTCGGAGGAACTGCCGATCCTCCTCGTCGTCTTCGCCGTCCCTGCCGCCGTTGCCGGTTGTGCCGCATGGCTCTTGCTGAAATCCTGAGCGCGGTCTTAGTTTCGGGACGGAAATCCTCACTTGCGAAAAGGTCTCCATGAGCCAGTCACTCCTCGCCCGCCTTTTTCCCGCCGATGCCCTGCGTAAACTGGATGCCGGCGCGCAGCCCCGTGTCACGAACATGGAGCTGTTCTTCGATCTGGTCTATGTCTTCTCCATCATCCACCTTTCGCATTTCCTGCTCGCTCACCAGAGCTGGGAGGGCGTCGTTGAGGCGACAACCCTGTTTGCTGCGGTGTGGTGGGCGTGGAACTATACGGCCTGGGCAACCAACTGGCTCAATCCCGATCATCGCAACGGCCGGCTGCTGATGGTCTTCCTGATGGGATGCGCGCTGCTGATGGCCGCCGCCGTGCCCGAGGCCTATTCGGAGCGGCCCGGCCTGTTCGTCGGCGCTTACGTGGCGATGGCGGTGGTCCGCGCCGCTTACATGGCGCTTGTCTTTCGAGGGCAGCGCATGGGCCGGAACTACGCGCAGCTCTGCGCCTGGAGCGTGCTTTCCGGCCTGTTCTGGATTGCCGGCGTCTTCCTGCCGGACTACAGGATCTGGCTATGGATCGTCGCGGTCGCCGTCGATTACGGAGCACCCTATGCCGGCTTCTGGCTGCCGGGCGCAGGCGCCACACCGATGTCGTCCTGGCCGCTGAAGGGGCTGCATCTGCTTGAACGCAACCAGCAGGTCTTCATCATCGCGCTCGGGGAATCCGTGCTTCTGCTCGGCGCCATGCTGGTGGAAAAACCGCTGGATGCGCCGATGCTCGGCGCGGCAATCGTCGGCTTTCTGGTGATCGTCGCGATCTGGTGGATCTATTTCGTGCAGCTGTCGGAAGCGGGTGAACATCGCTTCAGCCACGCCTCCGACCATACCGATCTTGCCCGCGCGGGACTTGCCTATGCCCATGGCATCATGGTCTGCGGTGCGATCGTGGTCGCCGTCGCCATCGAGCAGATGGCATCTCATCCGGTGGAAGCCACGCATGCCTCCACCGCCCTGATCGCGTTTTCCGGCCCGGCGCTCTTCCTTGCGGGCAGCGCGCTTTTCCATCGCACCATGGCCGAGAAGGTGCCGTTCAGCTATCTCGTCGCTGTTTGCGCGATCGGCGCGTGGGCGGCATTGTCCTTCGTCATGCATCTTCCGACGCTTGCTCTCGGCGCCGGCGTGCTGGTCGTCATGCTCTTCCTCGCCCTGAGCTGCCGGGAAGGGGCGGCGGCCCATAAATGACGACGGAGCCCGACGTCACAAGGCAATCGAAACAGACCCTGACGGCCAACGTTCTGCTGCTGGTCGCGATCCTGCTGCACAACCTGACCTATCCGCTATCGACGCTCGGTGGCATCGGGCCTCTGATTTTCTATCTCTTCTATGCCTCGATCTTCGTGGCGGGCACCTGGGCGCTGGAAAGGGGCAGGGGCTGGCGGGCGGCGATCAGCATTTCGGGTCTTGCGGTTTTCGTCGTCGGACTGCTCAATTCCTACCGGCCAGGACCGCTGGCGGCGCTCGACGTCTATGTGACCTCAATCGTCTATCACGGGCTGATGATCGCCGTTCTGATCCGCTACACCTTTACGGCGCGCATCGTCGTCACCGATGTGGTGCTGGCTGCGACCTCGCTCTATCTCGTTATCGGTTCATGTTTTGCGGCGATTTTTGCGCTGATCGACTGGCTGCAGCCAGGTTCGTTCGTCGCCTCGTCAGGCGCGCAGATCGGCTGGCAGCAGCTTGTCTACTACAGCTTCGTCACACTGACGACGGTGGGCTATGGTGACATCACGCCGGTCGGCTTCTATGCCCAGTCCTTCGCCGCTTTCGAGGCCGTGCTTGGCGTGCTTTATACGGTTATCCTGCTGTCGCGTCTGGTGGGGCTGCATGCGAGCCGGCGGCCGGACTGACGAGGTTTCGGAGGGAGTGGGATAATGGATGCTCTGGCCAGTAGTGCGGAAGGCTTCACCCATGTGCGCGTGATCGTCGGCATGGTTCTTGGCCTCAGTCTCGCAAGGCTGGTGAATGGCCTGACCCGCTTCGTGCAGCATCCGGGCAGCGTGAAGATCTATCCGATCCATCTGGGATGGGCATTTTTCCTGCTCGTCACCATCATTCATTTCTGGTGGTACGAGTTTCACCTCAGGCTCGTTCCGCAATGGAGCTTTCAGGTCTATTTCTTTCTCATCGTCTACACGATGCTCTATGCGGCGCTGACCGCACTGCTCTTTCCCGACCAGATGAGCGACTATCAGGGATACGAGCACTATTTCGAGGCGCGCAAACGCTGGTTCTATGGCCTGCTGGCGCTGACCTTCGTCTTCGATATCGGCGATACGCTGATCAAGGGACAAGACTATTTTGCCTCGCTCGGGACCGAATATGTGCTGCGCCAATGCCTGTTTGTCGCCGCCGCCATCGCGGCCATGTTCGTCAGGGGCCGTCGCTTCCAGCTCGTGTTTCTGGTCGTCGGAACGCTCTACCAGATCAGCTGGATCATCAGGGTCTACGACCTGTTGTAGAGATAGTCTCTCGAGGTAACCAGGTAGGGGGCCAATCACAGGCTTACCCGTGTGATACCGCCAATCCGAATGCCTCAATGAAGGCTTCTGCGGAAGCGAAAAAGACCTGTTCCTATCGTCCGCTATGGCGGCCGCTACCAGACCATCTTTTTCCCTGTTGCCGGTCATACGGCCTCGACGTGTCCTTTTACCTTCCCGGTGCAACACCAACCATGCCTTCCGTGGCATGGGGCGCGCCCTGCGCTACGGCGTGAAACCCGAACTCTATGCCCTCTCGACGCTGATCAGTCTGATCATCTTCGCGCTTGTCTTTGGCCTTCCGGTTTCAATCCGGCTGAAGCAAAGAACCATGGGTTCCGCGACGGCTTCCGGCGGGATTGACATTTTCCAACTGTCGCGGCGCTGATTGACAAGGGCCGTTTCAGACGGAAGCGTCCGCAATCGGTTTCTCAGTTGCGCTGAACTGATCCGACTGGTGTCCGTTGTAAGGCGCTGTTTCGAGCATGCATGAGATCGGCGGTCACCCAATTCGTGACCGTCGATCTCATGCATATGGCGCTCAGAAGCATTTCTTGACCCGGCGATTTCACGCGAGGCCATTGCAAACGGTCCGTGTCCAATTCGTGGTACTACTTTTTTACCGGAATGCGGCATCTTGTCAGCCGGCTCTGGCTGGCGTACTCGAAAGCCGTCGGACATTGGGCCGATTAACGATACCATTTGGCGTCGCTGCGTTTCGGCGCCACAACCTCAAGACGTTGGGATTGCGATGAACCTTTACTTGGATTACCTGGCTGAGATCAAAAGCAGAGAAACTCAAGGGCTCGCTCCCAAGCCGATCGACGACGGCGCTCTTCTCGGCGAGATCATCACGCTCATTCAGGATGCCGGCAGTGAGCATCGTGCGGATGCCCTGAAATTCTTCATCTACAATACGCTGCCGGGCACGACCAGCGCCGCCGGCGTCAAGGCAGCGTTCCTGAAGAAGATCATTCTCGGCGAAGTGATCGTTCCCGAAATCACTCCCGATTTTGCTCTCGAACTGCTTTCGCACATGAAGGGTGGTCCCTCGGTCGAGGTGCTGCTCGACATCGCGCTTGGCGGCAACGAAGCAATTGCCGGCAAGGCAGGCGACGTGCTGAAGACCCAGGTCTTCCTCTACGATGCCGACATGTTCCGCCTGCGCGATGCCTTCAAGGCGGGCAATGCTGTCGCCAGGGATGTGCTTGAAAGCTACGCCAAGGCCGAGTTCTTCACCAAGCTCCCGGATGTCGAGGACGAGATCAAGGTCGTGACCTTCATCGCTGCCGAAGGCGATATCTCGACCGACCTTCTGTCGCCGGGCAACCAGGCGCATTCTCGCTCCGACCGCCAGCTTCACGGCCAGTGTATGATCACGCCGGAAGCGCAGCAGGAAATCGTGGCGCTGCAGCAGAAGCATCCTGACAAGCGCGTGATGATGATCGCCGAGAAGGGCACGATGGGCGTCGGTTCGTCGCGCATGTCCGGCGTGAACAACGTCGCGCTGTGGACCGGCAAGCAGGCCAGCCCCTACGTGCCTTTCGTCAATTTCGCTCCTGTCGTTGCGGGCACCAACGGCATTTCGCCGATCTTCGCGACTACCGTCGACGTGACCGGCGGCATCGGCATCAACCTGAAGAACTGGGTCAAGAAGACCGGTGAAGATGGCAAACCGATCCTCAACAACGATGGCAATCCGATTCTCGAGCAGAAATTTTCGGTCGAGACCGGCACCGTTCTGAAAATCGACGTCAAGAACAAGAAGCTTCGCGACGAGAGCGGCAATGAACTGGTCGACGTCGCCGCTGCCTTCACACCCCAGAAGATGGAGTTCATGAAGGCCGGTAGTTCCTACGCTATCGTCTTCGGCAAGAAGCTTCAGACCTTTGCAGCGCAGACCCTTGGCATCGAGCCGACGCCGGTTTTCGCTCCGAACAAGGAAATCTCCATCGAAGGCCAGGGCCTGACCGCGGTCGAGAAGATCTTCAACCGCAACGCGGTCGGTGTGACCCCGGGCAAGATCCTGCATGCCGGCTCCGACGTTCGCGTCAAGGTGAACATCGTCGGCTCGCAGGACACGACCGGCCTGATGACCGCGCAGGAGCTTGAGGCGATGGCGGCAACCGTCATCTCGCCGCTGGTCGATGGCGCCTATCAGTCCGGTTGCCATACGGCGTCCGTATGGGACAAGAAGGCACAGGCGAACATTCCGAAGCTCATGTCCTTCATGAACAACTTCGGTGTCATCACCGCCCGCGATCCGAAGGGCGTCTATCACTCGATGACGGACGTCATTCACAAGGTGCTGAACGACATCACCGTCGATGACTGGGACATCATCATCGGTGGCGACAGCCATACGCGTATGTCCAAGGGCGTGGCCTTCGGCGCCGATAGCGGCACTGTAGCGCTGGCGCTGGCAACGGGCGAGGCCACCATGCCGATCCCGCAGTCGGTCAAGGTAACCTTCAAGGGCACGATGCAGCCCTACATGGATTTTCGCGACGTGGTGCATGCGACCCAGGCACAGATGCTCAAGCAGCATGGCGACAACGTCTTCCAGGGCCGCATCATCGAAGTCCACATCGGCACGCTGCTCGCCGACCAGGCCTTCACCTTCACTGACTGGACGGCCGAGATGAAGGCCAAGGCGTCGATCTGCATTTCGGAAGACGAGACGCTGATCGAGTCGCTGGAAATCGCCAAGTCGCGCATGCAGATCATGATCGACAAGGGCATGGACAACGCGGCCGGCACCATCAAGGGCCTGATCGCCAAGGCTGATCGTCGTATCGCCGAGATCCGTTCGGGCGAAAAGCCGGCTCTCAAGCCTGACGATAATGCCAAGTACTTCGCCGAAGTCGTTGTTGACCTCGACCTGATCAACGAGCCGATGATCGCTGACCCGGACGTCAACAACAACGATGTGTCCCGGCGTTACACTCACGATACGATCCGCCCGGTTTCGTATTACGGTGGCACCAAGAAGGTGGACCTCGGCTTCGTCGGTTCGTGCATGGTTCACAAGGGCGACATCAAGATCGTTGCCCAGATGCTGAAGAACCTCGAAAAGGAACAGGGCAAGGTCGAGTTCAAGGCGCCGCTCGTCGTCGCCGCGCCGACCTACAACATCATCGACGAGTTGAAGGCCGAAGGGGACTGGGAAATCCTGCAGAAGTATTCGGGCTTCGAATTCGATGACGTGAAGCCCAAGACTTCGAACCGTACCGAATACGAGAACATCCTCTATCTCGAACGCCCCGGCTGCAACCTTTGCATGGGCAACCAGGAAAAGGCGGAAAAGGGCGACACCGTTCTGGCCACCTCGACCCGTCTGTTCCAGGGCCGTGTGGTTGAGGACACCGCTGAAAAGAAGGGTGAATCGCTGCTGGCGTCCACACCGCTGGTGGTGCTGTCGGCGATCCTTGGCCGTACGCCGAGCATCGAGGAGTATCGCATGGCGGTCGAAGGCATCAACCTGACAAAGTTCGCGCCGCCGAAGACGAAGCCGATCGACTCCCTGTCTGTCCACTACTGAGTTTCGGCCTTACTTCAGAATACAGTGCCCCGCGAAAGCCATGCCTTCGCGGGGCATTTTTGTGTCGCTGCCCGATTGAATGAGTGTCCGGTGGACGCCGCTTGCGAAGCTCTGATCGAACCTGTCGGCCGGTGCTGGAGAGCAGCCGCCATTGTAGCCTTGGGAGCCGCTATTCCGGGATGTGGAAGGCGCGGCGGAAATAGGAGCGGAAGGCGGTGATCGCGGGGGAAAGATCGAGATTCTTACGCCAGGCGAGGCCGACATCCATCGACGGGACGGGGTCGCTCAGCACCACCGTTTCGATCCGCCGTCCCTCGAGCGACCAGGGGCGATGCACCATGTCGGAAAGGATCGCCACGCCCTGGCCGTTTCCGACCATGGAACGCACGGCTTCCACCGAGGAGGTCCTGAGGATGGTCCGTGGCTGGTAGGACGACTGGCTCCAGTATTTCAGCGAGGTATGCGAGGCCTCGTCGACCGTCAGCATGATATAGGGTTCCTCCGCCACCTCGCGCAGCCCGACGGCGCCGGATGATAGGAGCCGATGGCGGGCCGGCAGCCAGAGCCGTCGCTGCGAGCTCAGGAGCTTTTCGGCATCGAGCCCGGGATTGAGCACGTTCGACGTCAGGAGGACGGCGATGTCGTAGCGGTTGGTGAGCAATCCCTCTTCGATGGACTCGCGGTTGAGTTCGAAAAGCTGGATATCGAGGCCGGGGAACTGCCTGTTGAGACGGGTCATATGGTAGGGCAGGAAGTAACCGATAACGGTATAGGTCGCGGCCACCGTCAGGCGTCCCTTGACCTCGCCCGTCACCTGGCTCAGCTGCTGCGCCTCGACCACCTTGGCCATGATCTCATAGGCATGCAGCAGGAAGTGGCGGCCCGTCGCCGTCAGTTCCATGCCATGTGGCGTCCGTTCGAAAAGCGGCGCGCCCACGGTTGTCTCCAGCTCGCGGATAGCCGTCGTGACAGCCGATTGCGAGATCGCGAGGTTGACGGCCGCCTGGGAAACCTGTCCCGCTTCGGCAGTGGCGATGAAGTAGCGGATCTGCCTGAGGCTGAGTGACATATCTATTTATCTGATATTGCTGTTCTGATTTTCAGATTGAGTGACGGGGGACGTGCCCGTTTTCCGGCAGGTCGTCGAAAATGTGACTATCCTATTGAAATAAAACAACTGTTGTCTGCTTACGTTTTAAGCGTCTCGTTCTGATTTTCAGATACTAAATATGAAAAAATAGAATTTTTCAAAGACGTTTTTTGCCACTAGCGTTTTTTGCTGCAAGGACGTGCAGTTTCCTGCATTGCACAAAATACAATCATGACATGGGAAGAAGCGTGTATCTCGAGGCGGTAGACATCAATTGCGACATGGGCGAAGCCTTCGGGCGCTGGCGGATCGGCGATACCGACGATGCCAGCCTGATCGGCCTGATCAGCTCCGCCAATATCGCCTCCGGCTTCCATGCCGGCGATCCGAACCTGATGGATGAGACGGTCCGCCTTGCCGTGGAGCATGGCGTCGGCGTCGGCGCCCATCCGGGCTATAACGACCTTCAGGGCTTTGGCCGCCGGCGCATCAACGCCACGGCGCTGGAGCTGGTCAACGACATTGCCTATCAGGTCGGTGCGTTGAGAGAATTTGCTCGCCGCCATGGCGCGACGCTGCAGCATGTAAAGCCGCATGGCGCGCTCTATATGGAAATGGCGGCCAATCCCGAGTTTGCCCGGCAGTTCATAGCCTATATGCGCATCGTCGCCCCGAGCGTCTTCGTCTTCTGCATGGCGGGTTCGGCTACCGAGGATGCCGCAAGGGAAGCGGGACAGCCGATCGTCCGCGAATTCTATGCGGACCGTGATTATGACGACAGCGGATCGATCGTGTTTACCCGCGATGTCGGTCGACCCAATCCGGCGGCAATCGCCCGCAAGGTGGTGCGCGCCTGCAAGGAAGGCATGGTCACCACGGTGACCGGCCGCGATATCCATGTGCCCTTCGAGTCCATCTGCTTCCATTCAGACACGCTCGGCGCGCTCGATATCGTGCGCCAGATGCGCGAGGCGCTGAAAGCGGAAGGCATCCGCATCGCACCCGTTTCCGAAATCGTAAAATCATGAAGTCCGGAGAATGACATGAGCAAGCTGGAGATCAGATCCCCCCTTCCTGGCACGTTTTACCGCAAGCCCTCGCCGGATGCGGCCGCCTTCAAGACCGATGGCGACGCGGTTTCCGCCACCGACGCCATTGGCCTCATCGAGGTGATGAAGACTTTCCACGAGGTTCCGGCCGGCATCGACGGCGCAAACATCGTCTTTCTCGTCGATGACGCCGAGCCGATCATGGCGGGGCAGGTGATCGCAGAGGTCGAGGCATGACTATCCGCTCGCTGCTCGTCGCCAATCGCGGCGAGATTGCCGTCCGCATCATCCGCGCCGCACAGGCACTGGGTATCCGCACGGTGCAGGTCCATTCCGCCGCCGACCGCGACATGCTGGCGGTGAAGCTCGCCGACGAAGCGGTCGAGATCGGGCCGCCGTCTGCGGCCAAGTCCTATCTCAACATCGAGGCCGTGCTGAAGGCCGCGCGCGAAACCGGGGTCGATGCGGTTCATCCCGGATATGGCTTCCTGTCGGAAAACGCCGCCTTTGCGGACGCAGTGGAGAAGGCCGGTCTGGTCTTCGTCGGTCCCCGGGCCGAGGCGATCAGCCTGCTCGGCGACAAGGTCGAGGCCCGCAAGGTGGCCAAGCGCGCCGGCGTGCCAACGGTTCCCGGCAGCGACGGGCGCATCGAAAATCTTGAAGCCGCCCGCGAACTGGTCGAGGCTATCGGCTTTCCGGTGATGATCAAGGCGGCAGCCGGCGGCGGCGGGCGGGGCATCCGCATCGCCGAGACCATGGCCGATTTCGAGCGCTATTTCCCGCAGGCCTCTGCCGAGGCGCTGGCCGCCTTTGGCGATGGCGGGCTCTATGTCGAGAAGGTCATCACCCGCGCCCGTCATGTCGAGGTGCAGATCCTTGGTGACGGCGAGGACGCCATCCATTGCTTCGAACGCGAATGCTCGCTCCAGCGCAGGCGTCAGAAGGTCTGGGAGGAAGCTCCCTCGAAGGCACTGACGCAGGATGTCCGCAAGGCCCTTTGCGACAGTGCCGTGGCGCTCGCCCGTGAGGTCGGCTATCGCGGCGCGGGCACCGTCGAATATCTCTATGACGATGTCGACGGCAGCTTCTATTTCATCGAGGTCAACACCCGCATCCAGGTGGAACATCCCGTCACCGAGATGATTACCGGCATCGACCTCGTGCAGGAGATGATCCGCATCGCCGGAGGCGAGAAGCTTTCGATCAGGCAGGAGGACGTGAAGGTCTCCGGCCACGCCATCGAATGCCGCATCAATGCCGAGGACCCAACGAAGGACTTCATGCCCAATCCCGGCACGGTGACCCGCCTCGTCGTCCCCGAAGGCGAGGGCATCCGCTTCGACACCATGCTCTACGAGGGCTACACCGTGCCGCCCTTCTATGATTCGCTGCTCGGCAAGCTGATCGTGCATGGCGAAACGCGGGAAGCCTGCCTTGCCCGGCTGCGTGATGCGCTTGACGGCCTCGTCATTGAGGGCATCGCCGCCACGATACCGCTGCATGCGGCGCTGGCGCTCGACGCCTCCGTCGCAAGCGGCGCGGTTCACACCCGTTTCCTCGAAAAATGGCTGGAAACGGGGCTTTCCACGGCCCCCGCAACAACCAGGGAGATTGCCTGATGGCCATGCGCTATTCGTTCGGAGGCGACGAGCATCTGTTCGTCGAATGCAGCGAGGAAATGTCGCTCGAGGCCTTCTTCTCCTCGCTTTCGGTCACCAACGGCGTCCGCGAGGCGAAGATCAAGGGCGTGACCGAGATCTGCCCGGCCAACGCCTCGTTCCAGATCAAGTTCGATCCCGACGTCATCCACCCGGACGATCTTCTGAAGGAAGTGAAGTCTATCGAGGCGAGTGCGGCGGGCGGCGAGCCCGTCATTTCCACCCGCATCATCGAGATCCCGGTGTTCTATAACGACCCGTGGACGCATGAGACGCTGATGCGCTTTCGCGAGCGCCATCAGGAACCCGGCAGCACCGACCTCGAATATGCCGCGCGGATCAACGACTATTCTTCGGTCGACGATTTCATCAAGGCGCATTCCGGTTCGCCGTGGTTCGTGTCGATGGTCGGTTTCGTCTCCGGCCTGCCCTTCATGTACCAGATGGTCGAGCGCCAGCGGCAGATCGAGGTGCCGAAATACCTGCGGCCCCGCACCGATACGCCGCGGCTGACCGTCGGTCACGGCGGCTGCTTCGGTTGCATCTATTCGGTGCGCGGCGCCGGCGGCTACCAGATGTTCGGCATCACCCCCATGCCGATCTACGATCCGACGCAGAAGACCAGCTATCTCAAGGATTTCATGGTGTTCTTCCGCCCCGGCGACATCGTCAAGTTCAAGCCGGTCGATCGCGATGGCTACGAGAAGGCTGTCGAGGACGTCGACAAGGGACTGTTCTCGCCGCCCATCCGCCCGGTGACATTCGATCTGTGTGAATTCCAGAGCGATATCGACGGTTACAACGCCAGGCTGGAGGGGCTGCTTCATGGCCATTAAGGTTCTTCATCAGGGGCTTTCCACCACGGTTCAGGATCTCGGCCGCCCCGGCTATTTCCATCTCGGCATCCCCGAAGGCGGGGCCATGGACCGGCTGGCGCTGAAAGCCGCAAACCTGCTGGTCGGCAACGATATCGGCGCAGCCGGCCTGGAGGCCGTCTTCCTCGGACCGAAGCTCGAATTCACCACAGACCGCATGGTGGCCGTCACCGGCGCCGACATGCCGATCAAGGTGGACGGTGTCGAGCAGCCGGGTTGGACGGCCTTCAAGGTCAAGGCGGGGCAGGTGCTGAGCTTCGATTTCCTGAAAACCGGCGCGCGCATCTATATCGCGGTCTCCGGCGGCATCGACGTGCCGGTAGCGCTCGGCAGCCGTTCTACCTATCCGATCGGCGCGCTCGGCGGCTTCAACGGTCGCCCCATCGCCACCGGCGACGAATTGCCGGTCGGCGTGGCCAGCAAGGCGGAGGAGGGTAAGTCCATTCCCGAGGCCCTGAGGCGCAAGCCGGGTCGCCCGGCGGAACTGCGCGTTCTTCCCGGCCTTTACTGGCACCGGATCACTGAAGAGGCGGGCAGCAACTTCTTCGAGGACGAATGGAAGGTCGCGCCCGAGGCCGATCGCATGGGCTATCGCTTCCGCGGCGGCCGGCCGGTGGAATTCAATTCCCGCAAACAGCCTTTCGGCGCGGGCTCCGATCCGTCGAACATCGTCGACAGCTGCTATCCCTACGGCTCCATCCAGGTTCCGGGCGGCACGGAGCCCATCGTGCTCCATCGCGATGCCGTCTCGGGTGGCGGCTATTTCATGCTGGGAACGGTGATCTCCGCCGACATGGACCTGATCGGGCAGTTGCAGCCGCACATGCCGACCCGCTTCGTGAAGGTCGACATGGAGGCGGCCCTTCAGGCCCGCAAGGACCGGAAGGCAATGGTCGACAGCATCAGGGCGCTGTTCTGAGAGAGGAAAAGGGGTCGGGCGATGCGGATGGAGAGCTGCGGCGGAACCAGAGGAAAGACGGCGAAAGCAGCCGCTTTTGCGCCGTCCGCCGTCCGCTCACTCCTCGATCACCCGGGTCAGGTAATCGGCGGTCGCACTCGGGCTCGGAATGATCGCCACGATCTTCATCTGGGCAATGGTGCGATTGACCGAGGCCTCCAGATGCGTCTGAAGCATGGAGGCCGCGGCCGTCGTCGCACCGCGCATCAGAAGTTCGACGATCAGTCTCAGTTCCGTGATGATGATCGGATCGCCCGGCAGGCCGAGAAGACCGAGCAGCCGCTCGATGGCGGTCACCGGCAGGAGATTGTTGCGGATCAGCTCCTGCAGCTTCTCGTTCGGCGTCGCCAGTACGCAGGTGTCGATGAACAGCGTCTGGATGTCGGCGGGGTCTTTCAGGAAATCCAGCGTGTGCCGGCTTTCCAGCGTGCTCAGCCGGCCGAAAAGCGCGGTCAGCGCCTCGCGGTCGATATGGGGAGCGGACGCGATCAGCGCCTGCGGCTCCAGAATGCCACGCAGCACGAAATGGTCCTTGACCGTCTGCGCGGTCAGCGGTCCGGCGATCCAGTGCGAGGAGGCATTCTTGCGCACCAGCCCGCGTTCGCGCAGACGCGTCAACACATCGCGCACCACGGTGCGGCTGACGTTGAAATGATCGGCAAGCTCCGTCTCGATGATGCGGTACTGGCCGAAGACGACACAGCCTGCGACGTCGCGCTCGACGGTATTGTAGATACGCTCCCACGAGGCACGGTTCTGCAGGGCCTCGTCGGCATGCTGGGGGATGATCAGCCCGAGCGTCTTGATGTCGGTGCGGTTGGGCTCCGGCTCGTCGCTGCCGGGACCGACGAGATAGCCGCGCCCCTTGAAGCGATGCACGAGGCCTTCCGCCTCCAGCGTCTGCAGGGCGCGCTGCACCGGTGCGCGGGAGGTCTGGAGGATCTCGGCGATCGGCCCCTCGAGCAGCACGAGGCCGACCGGCAGCACGCCTTCGGCGATGTTCGTTCTGAGCACATCCTCGGCGATTTCATACCGGCGTTGTGCGTTTTGTCCCTTGCGGTTTTCAGCCATGGACCCGGAAAGCCTTCATGATGGAGCGACGAAGCGGATGATTTGTTTACGGCATTTTCCATTCGCCGCACCAGATCATCATAAAATGATTATTGAATACAAAATTTGACTTTATGACCTTTATCGTGGAGGTCAAGCGGACCGCCGTCGGCGGGCGGAGAAAAGATGCAACGTCATCCCGCACTGGTTGCGGATGGTCGAAATTCTGGATTTTTGCGCGTAATCGCCTGATATTCAGGCCTTGCGTGGCCGTTGGTTCGCCCTTGCGCTAGTCGGCACGCGTCCGCATGGCAGTCGCAAATGGCCAACTCACCCGACAAAGGCAAAACGAATGCAAAATCATAAAAAGAGTATTGCATACAAAAATCATTAGTGTCATAGTTTGTGCAACGATCGCGCCGGACAAGAAGCGCGGCGAGGTGGATTATTTAAACGCCACGGAACAGTCCTGAACCCGATGCGCCATGCCCTTGGCGCAAGCGCTTCCGCGCGCCCTGAACAACGCCTTTGGCGTTTTGGGGCCGTATCGGCGAACGGACGGCCGTGCCCTGAACTGGCGGAAAAAACAGTGTCGACAGTGCTGCAACTTTCGAATGTCGTGAAGTCCTACGGCGATGCCGTGGCTCTCGACGGCATCGACCTTTCCCTGCCCGACGATAGCTATGTGTCGCTGCTCGGCCCGTCGGGTGCCGGTAAGACGACCCTGCTCAGGGTCATCGCCGGCTTCGAGACCACGGAACGCGGCGCGATCCGCTTTGCCGGCCGGGATATCAGCCATGTTGCGCCCTATGAGCGGGAAATCGGCTTCGTCTTCCAGAATTTCGCGCTGTTCCCGCATCTGACGGTCGAGAAGAACATCGCCTTCGGGCTGGAGAACCGGAAGAACGATCCGGTCACCGATCCCCGGATCGTGCGCCGCAAGGTGCGTGACATCATCGCGCTGGTCGGACTGACGGGACTGGAAGAGCGCGCCGTCACGCAGATTTCCGGTGGCCAGAAGCAGCGCGTGGCGCTTGCCCGCACCCTCGTCACCGAGCCGAAGATGGTGCTGCTCGACGAGCCGCTCGGCGCGCTCGATGCAAACCTGCGCATGCGCATGCGCAGCGAGCTTCGCTCCATTCGCGAGCGCTGCGGCGTCACCTTCCTGCATGTCACCGGCAGCGAGACGGAAGCGCTGGCCATGGGCGACACGGTTCTGGTGCTGGATGGCAAGAAGATTGCCCAGCAGGGCGATTCCGATACCGTCTACAACCATCCGGTCTCTCCAGCGGTCGCCCGCTTCTTCAACTGTTACAATATCTTTTCCGGCGCCAGCGAGGGAGCGGGCTTCAGGACCGCGGCCGGCGTCTTTCCGGTCGGCGCCACCGTGCAGCGCTGCGCGCAGAAGGCCTACGCCATCCGTTACGACCGTATCGCCATCCGGCCCGTCGGCACGTCCGCCGGTGAAGGCGAGATCGCAATCGAGGGCGCGTTCCTCGCCGGCGAGTACACGGGATCGGCGATCACCTCCTTCTTCACCCTCGACGACGGCAAGGTCTTCGAGGTGGAAACCCATCTCAGCCACGCCGCGCCCGAAAGCTACGAGCCGCACGGCCGCTACAGCCTCATCTGGAAGAAGGACGACGCCATTGTCTACGCGTGATGTCCCGACCGCCCGTTCCTTGCCCATCCTCCCGGAAAGTTCGACCCATGACCGCCATAACTGAAACCTCGAGCGAAAGCGCCACGGTCACGCTCAAGCCCCGTAAGGGCATGTGGCTTCTCGCCCCTGGCGTCATCTGGATGGTGCTGTTCCTCGTGCTGCCCATGCTGATGATGCTCTACGTATCGTTCTGGACGCAGACGACCTTCAAGATCGAGCCGAAGCTGACGCTGCAAAGCTGGATCACCTTCTTCACCAGCGACACCTATCTCGGCGCGCTGTGGACGACCGTCCGGATCTGGCTGACGGTTCTCCTCACCACCGTGCTCGTCGGTTATCCGGCAGCGCTTTTCGTAGGGTTGTTCATCAAGAACAAGACGCTTTCCACCGTGCTGCTGGTGCTGTGCGTCATCCCCTTCTGGACCTCCTTCCTGATCCGCGTTCTCGCCTGGCGCCCGATGCTCGGCAAGGAAGGCGCGATCAACATGATCCTGATGAAGATCGGCATCATTACCCAGCCGATCGAGGTGCTGCTGTTTTCCGAGCTGTCGGTGGTCATCGGCATGACGCAGATCTACTGCGTGTTCATGGTCGGCCCGATCGCCTTCATGCTCGGCCGCATCGATCCCTCGATCATCGAGGCGGCGGAAGATCTCGGCGCGAGCTTCTGGCGCATCTTCCGCACCATCATCCTGCCGCTCTCCATGCCGGGGGTGGTGGTCGGCGCCATCTTCGTCTCCGTCATGGTGCTCGGCGAGTTCGCCACCTCGGCTGCGCTCTCCGGCCGCAAGGTCAACCTGCTCGGCAATATCATCGTCACCCAGGTCGGATCGCTCAAATGGGCCTTCGCCGCCGTGGCGGGCGTCGTGCTCACCTTGCTGATGGGCGCGGTCGTGGCCGCCCTGTTGCGGGTCGTCGATCTCAAGAAGGAACTTTGATCATGAACGCAGGCGGCATCAAATTCGGCCTCGCGGTCTATACGACCCTCTTCATCGTCTTCCTCTACGGCCCGCTCGCGGTGCTGGCCATCCTGTCCTTCCAGGCGGGACCGGAGGGTGGCCCGCAGTTTCCGATCATCGAATGGTCGACCTACTGGTACAAGCATCTGTTCGGGCTCACGCCCCCCTCGCGCATCGCGCCGTTGCCCATCGACCAGGCGCTCATCCGCTCGATGGCGCTGGCGCTGATGACCACGGTCGTCTCCACCGTGCTGGGTGTGATGTCGGCTCAGGCCTTTCGCCGCAAGTTCCGCGGCTCGGGCGTGGTCTTCTACCTGATCGTTCTCGGCATGATGGTGCCGGGTGTGCTCGTCGGCCTCGGAATGGCGCTCGTCGCCAATACCTTCGGCATCGACCGCCACTGGTGGACGACCGCCTTCGTGCTGCACGTCGTCTATACCTTCCCCTTCGCCTTCCTGGTGATGTTGGCGATCTTCAACCGCTTCGATCCGAGCGTCGAGGAAGCCGCATGGTCGTTGGGGGTCAGCCCGGCGCGCACCTTCCGCAAGATCACCTTTCCGCTGATCTTCCCCGGCGTGCTCTCGGCCATGCTGTTCGCCTTCACGCTGTCCTATGACGAGTTCTCGCGCACGCTGTTTGCGTCTGGCCGTGATCTCACCCTGCCGCTCGCCATCTACGGCACATTCTCCGTGGAAGTGCATCCGAACGTCTTCGCTTTCGGCGTGCTCACCACCCTCTTCTCCTTCGCGCTTCTGTCGGTCTACGCGATCCTGATGGGTCTCTCGGTCCGCCGGGCCAAGCGCATCGCCGTTCAGGAAGACGCATGATGTCCGCAGAGAACTCCGCCCGGAAACCCGTCTCCGCCATTGTCACAGGCGCAGGCTCCGGCATTGGCAAGGCGATTGCCGAACGGCTGGCCGCCGACGGCTACGCCGTGCTGGTCAACGATCTCTCCGCCGAACGCGCCGAAGCCGTCGCCGCCGGTATCCGCAGCAACGGCGGTCTTGCCACGGGTTTTGCCGGTGATGTCTCCACCGAGGCGGATGTCGCGGCAATCCATGCCGCAGCGATCGCCACCCATGGCGAGGTCGGCCTTCTGGTCAACAATGCCGGCATCGCCCATCAGGCGCTGTTCGAGAACCTCAAGGTCGCCGATTTCGACCGCATGTTCGCGGTGCATGTCCGGGGCAACTTCCTGATGACCAGCGCGGTGCTGCCGGCCATGCTTG
Source organism: Rhizobium sp. ACO-34A (assembly GCA_002600635.1). Taxonomy (NCBI): domain Bacteria; kingdom Pseudomonadati; phylum Pseudomonadota; class Alphaproteobacteria; order Hyphomicrobiales; family Rhizobiaceae; genus Rhizobium; species Rhizobium sp. ACO-34A. Next base: position 176,917 of record CP021372.1, read on the forward strand.
CCGCCGGCCACGGTGTCATCGTCAACATCGCCTCCCAGCTCGGCCAGATCGGCGGCATCGAGCTTGTCCACTATTCCGGCGCGAAGGCCGCGATCATCGGCATGACAAAGGCACTGGCCCGCGAAGTGTCGAACCGTGGCGTGCGCGTCAATGCGGTGGCGCCCGGTCCCATCAACACACCCCTCGTCATGGAGCTTTCCGACGACTGGCGCGCCCGCAAGCGTTCGGAACTGCCGCTCGGCCGCTTCGGCGAACCGGAGGAAGTGGCGGCAACCGTCGCCTTCCTCGCCTCCGACGCAGCAGGCCTGTTCGTCGGCCAGACCCTTGGGCCCAATTCGGGCGACGTCATGCTTTGAGGAGCAGATAACATGTCCAGCAGCAAGAAACGCATCGTTCTCGTCACCGGCGCCGGCATCGGCATTGGCCGGGGCACGGCAAAGGCCTTCGCCGCCCTCGGCGACCATGTCGTCGTCACCGACATTCTCGAAAAGGAAGGCTACTCAGTCGTTTCCGAAATCGCCGATGCCGGCGGTTCGGCGGAGTTCATCCGCTATGACGTACGCGCAAAGGAAGCCGCAGACGCCATCGTTGCCGATATCGAGGCCCGGCTCGGCCCGATCGACGTCATCGTTGCCAATGCCGGCATCGCGCATCGCACGCCGCTTGCCGAGCTGACCGACGAGAAGTGGGACCTTACCCTCGATATCGACCTCAAGGGCATCTTCCGCCTCGTGCGAGCGGCGGCTCCCGCCATGCGCGCCCGCAAGTCGGGTTCGATCGTCGCGCTCTCCTCGATCATGGGCGTCGCCTATGGCTGGGACGAGCATGTCCATTATTCGACTGCCAAGGCCGGCGTCGTCGGGCTGGTCAGGGCGCTGGCCGTCGAGCTTGCCCGCGACGGTGTGCGCGTCAACGGCATCGCGCCTGGCTACATCCGCACCGCGCAGCTTCTGTCGGAGGAAAACTCGCTCGGCCCGGCCGGCGCGGAAAAGGCGGCCGAATTCATACCGATGGGCCGTCTCGGCGAAGCCGGGGACATCGCCGACGTCATCACCTTTCTGGCGTCGCACGGCGCAAGATACATGACCGGCCAGGTGCTGGTCGTGGATGGGGGCCTCCTCGTGGGGCGCTACTGATCCGGTTTCCGGCGGAGGCAATCGCCGGAACGGGTGGGAAGACAAGCGGGGTCTCGGCGTGACCGGGGCTTCGGGGAACAATCAAAAATTGGAGAGAAGAGACATGTCCATCATGGAAATGAACCGCCGTTCGCTTCTGAAGCGTTCTGCCGGCGCCTTCGCGCTCGCGATGGGTGGCGGCACGCCCTTCCTGTCGTCGCGCGCCGCCTTTGCCGCCGCCGGCGATCTTGCCAGCCAGCAGCTGCGCACCATCGGTCTTTCGGTCACCGTTCAGGAGCGCATCCTGGAAGAGTTCAAGAAGGCCTCCGGCGTCGGCTCGACCTCGGGCACTGCCGCCACCTATCCCGACGCACAGACCAAGATCCTGTCCGGCTCGAAGGACTATGATTGCTGGGAAATCATCGCCGAGCGCCTGCCGTCGATCGTCATGACCGACAATGTCGAGACCCTGCCGGCCGCATCGCTGAAGAACTGGGCGAACATCCGCGATACCTTCACCAAGCCGAGCGACAAATGGGACCTCAAGTCCCAGATCGTCGGCCAGATCTGGGCCGACGAAGGCCAGACCATGCTGAACATGGTTCCCGCCGTCTACAACTACGATTCCATCGGCTACAATCCCGATGTCGTCACGGCGGAAGAAGCCAATACCTGGGCCTGCATCTTCGACCCGAAATGGAAGGGCAAGTCCGGCCTCAACACCGACCCATTGATCGCCTTCGGCCAGGCCATCATGGCGATGAACTCGCTCGGCCTTTCCGACGTCAAGAACCCGGGCAATCCCTCGGCGGACCAGATCGACGAAGCCGCAAAGTTCCTGGTGTCCAAGAAGAAGGAAGGCCAGTTCCGCGCTCTCTGGGGCGATTTTGGCGAACTCGTCAACTTCATGGCATCTGGCGAAATGGTCGTCTGCGACGCATGGCAGCCCGCCGTCATGGCCGTCAAGGCACAGGGCAAGCCCGCCAAGTATGCCGTTCCGAAGGAAGGCTATCGCGGCTGGGCCATCGGCCCGGCAATGATTGCCGGCTCCACCAATAAGGACGCCGTCATCGCCTATGCCGACTACTGGCTCTCGGGCGAACCGGGCATCACCGTCTCCGAACAGGGCTACTATTCGCCCTCGACCAACATCAAGAACGTCATGGACCCCGACAAGTACGCCTTCTGGTACGAGGGCAAGCCGTGGGTCGGTGCAGCCGAACGCGGCATCAAGGAAGGCGATCTGCGTGATGGCGGTTCGCTGGAGGAACGCGCTGGAAACGTCGCCTACTGGCACCAGTGGCCGGATGAATACGATCATCTCGTCCAGAAGTGGGACGAATTCCTCAACGCGTAACCGTCTGACGCCCGCCTTCGCTCACCTCGGCGAAGGCGGGCGCCGGAACCCTTTCCTCAACCGGCTGGCCGCATCTGGCCGGGACCAGGGACATGAACAAGCTACGGAGTTTGCGATGATTTACGACCTCGAACTGATGAAGGTCGGCAAGGTGTACGACAACGGCACCACCGCTGTTGCCGAATTCGATCTGGCCGTGACCAAGGGTGAGTTCATCGCGTTTCTCGGTCCTTCCGGCTGCGGCAAGACGACGACGCTGCGCATGATCGCCGGCTTCGAGGGCATCTCGTCCGGGGACATGATGATCAAGGGGGTGCGCATGAACGACGTGCCAGCGCAGCGCCGGCCAACCTCGACGATCTTCCAGAACTACGCCCTGTTTCCGCATATGACCGTGCGCCGCAATGTCGGCTACGGTCTCGCGGTCAAGGGCCTGCCGAAAGCGGAAATGGATGCCAAGGTGGACCGCATCCTCGCGACGCTCGGCCTCGAGGATATCGCCGACCGCAAGCCGGAACGTCTTTCCGGCGGCCAGCGCCAGCGCATCGCGCTTGCCCGCGGCCTCGTGGTCGAGCCGGATATCCTGCTTCTCGACGAACCGCTCGGGGCGCTCGACGCCAATCTGCGCAAGGCGATCCAGAACGAACTGAAGCTCCTTCAAAAGAACCTCGGCGTCACCTTCATCTTCGTTACCCACGCACAGTCGGAAGCGCTGGCGCTTTCGGATCGGGTGGTGGTGATGAACCAGGGCCGCGTCGAGCAGATCAGCCCGCCGCATCAGCTCTACACCCGGCCGGATACGCCCTTCGTGGCGCAGTTCGTCGGCCGCAACACGATCTTCTCTGGCGTCATCAAGGGTAGCGAAGGCGGCATCGCCGTAACAGAGACAGCTTCCGGCACGCTGACCGGAAAGCCTTCCGTCGCGCTTTCCGGCGGCGCGCCGATCAACCTCGTGGTGCCGGCCGAAGCCATCGAGGTTTTCCCGGCGGCCGACGCCCGGCGCGACCGGCTCGCTGCAGAATTCGGCGGCAATCTCATCGATGCACGGATCGACCGTTTCGACGTGGTCGGCCACATCTCGCATCTCAACGTCACCCTGTCCGATAATCGCAGCATCATGCTGGAAGGACATGTCGAAAAATACCGCCCCGATACTTTCGCCGTCGGCTCCGAGGTCATCCTTTCCTGGAGCCCCGAGCAGGCGACCGTAATCCCGGCGCACTGACACACCCATCCAATAAGAAGACACGACACAGGAGGTTCTTCACATGGCAAAGGAAATTCTCTGCAGCTTCGGCATCGACGTCGATGCGGTCGCCGGCTGGCTCGGCTCCTATGGCGGCGAAGATTCGCCCGATGACATCTCGCGCGGTATGTTTGCCGGCGAAGTCGGCTCGATGCGTCTCCTGAAGCTTTTCGAACGCTTCGGCATCAAGACCACCTGGTTCATCCCCGGCCACTCCATCGAAACCTTCCCGGAGCAGATGAAGGCAGTCGCGGAAGCCGGCCACGAGATCGGCATTCACGGCTACAGCCACGAAAACCCGATCGCCATGACCCGCGAGCAGGAAATCGAAGTGCTCGACAAGTGCATCGATCTCGTCACCCAGCTTTCGGGCAAGCGGCCGACCGGTTATGTCGCGCCGTGGTGGGAGTTCTCCAACGTCACCAACGAACTGCTGCTGGAACGCGGCATCAAGTACGATCACTCCCTGATGCACAACGACTTCACGCCCTATTACGTGCGTGTCGGCGACAGCTGGACCAAGATCGACTACTCGAAGAAGCCCGCCGACTGGATGATCCCGCTGAAGCGCGGCGTCGAGACGGACCTGATCGAAATCCCGGCAAACTGGTATCTCGACGACCTGCCGCCGATGATGTTCATCAAGAAGTCGCCGAACAGCCACGGCTTCGTCAATCCGCGCGATATCGAGCAGATGTGGATGGACCAGTTCGACTGGGTCTATCGCGAGATGGATTATGCCGTCTTCCCGATCACCATCCATCCCGACGTCGCCGGCCGTCCGCAGGTGCTGATGATGCTGGAACGTCTTTACGCACACATGAGCAAGCATCCGGGCGTGAAATTCGTTACCATGAATGAAATCGCCGACGATTTCGCCAAGCGCTTCCCACGCAAGAAGTAAGCCCGGCGACGACAGGTGCAATCGCGCCGGCCTTCGACGGGCCGGCGCATCCAACCCCGGAGGCAGCAGCATGTGCTCGCTTTGTGGCGTCCTTGGTGGCGCGGAACATTGGTCCGATGCGGCGGCAAGGCCCGGCGTCTTCACCCGCAATGTCGAGCGGATCGACCGCCGGCGGGAACGGGCAAACCGTGTGGCTGCTGCCAACCGCATCCTTGCGGCCTACGCGCTTACGCTTTCCGACTGGCAGGGCTCGTCCTTCGTGCTCGCCAACAAGACTGGCAAGAGCGAGGTGATCGAGGATCTCGGTCATCTCTGGCCCGCCGCCGAACGCATGATCGGCCGGCCCTGCGATCCACTCGATCCGGGTCTCGTCGCCCGGCTGGAGGACGAGCGACGTGTCTGACATTCCACAGTTTACAGCCGTCAACCTGCTGACCGGCTTCCTCGGCTCGGGCAAGACCACGCTTCTGCGCCGGATGCTCGCCGATCCCGCCCTTGCCGATACCGCCGTCCTCATCAACGAGTTCGGCGAGGCAGGTCTCGACCATCATCTGGTCGAACGCATCGATGAGAACATGGTGCTGCTGCAATCCGGCTGCATCTGCTGCACCGTGCGCGGTGAACTGGTCGATGCCTTGCGGGATCTCCATTCGCGCCGCGAACGCGGCCTCATCCCAGTCTTCTCGCGGGTGATGATCGAAAGCACCGGCTTGGCCGATCCCTTTCCCACGCTGTCCACCATCAAGGCCGATCCGGTCCTGCGCCACCATTTCCGGCCCGGAAACGTCATCACCACGGTCGATGCGGTCAACGGCGAAGGCAATCTCGACGTTTACGTGGAATCCAACCGTCAGGCGGCCATCGCCGACTGGCTGGTGTTGACCAAAACCGATCTCGTCGGCGCTGACGTCATCGAAGCTCTTGAAAAACGCCTTCGCCAGCTCAATCCCGATGCGACGGTGATCGACGTGCACGACGAAGCTCTCTCGGTCGCCGCCCTTGTCGGCTCCTCTGACGCAACCCGTGGCAACGGCCTGCAATCGGTCAGCGGTTTCTACTGCGAAGACAGCCGCGAGCTGGTGACGGCGAGCGGAGAGGTCCACAGCGCCGCTTTTCGGTCTTTCGTCATCACCATCGATCAGGCCATCGACTGGACCGCCTTTGGCATCTGGCTCACCATGCTGCTCAACCGTCATGGTGACCGGGTGCTTCGGGTGAAGGGCATTCTCAACATCGCCGGCGAGGACAGACCCGTCGCCATCCACGGCGTCCGGCATCTGGTGCATACCCCGGTTCACATGGGCGGATGGCCCTCGGAGGATCGTCGTTCTCATATCGTCTTTATTGTTGACGGCCTCGATGCGACCCTGTTGAAACGGTCCTTCGAAGCGTTTGCGGTCGTCTCATCCGAACCCGCCCATGGCCCGACGCCGTTAATGAGTCAGAACCGGTAAACCGCGCGCATGAGCAAATCCAGATCTGCGATGTCCCAACTCGCCACGCCCGCGCTGGCAACGGCCGGCCGGCCGAAGCTTCGGGTACTCGGCACGGCGATCTCGCTGCTGGAGGAACTTCGCGTCGGTGCGGAAAAAGACCTCGGAATCGAGATTGCCTTCGACAACAACGACTTCCTGACGACCCAGCACAAGGCCGCGCAGGATCCCGGCGGCTACGACATCTACGACCAGTGCTTCCACAATCTCGATATCGTCTGGTACTGGCGGGCGATCCAGCCGATCGACATCAACCGCATCTCGCTGTGGGACGAGATTACCGACCTTACCAAGACCGGACGCATCGCGCCGAATGCGCGGCTCGGCCAGGGCGATGCGCCGGTGAAGAAGCTTTTCGTGCAACCGAACCTCGAGCTCGGCGAGCCCCCGACCTCGCGGATCTCCATGCTGCCGACCCACCATAACTTCGACAGCTTCGCCTACCGCACCGATCTGGTGAAGGCTTCCTCCGAGGTGGAAAGCTGGGCAAGCCTGTTCGACGAGCGCTGGGCCGGGCGGGTGGCGCTGGTGGACGAACCGGCCATCGGCATTTTCGATGCGGCACTCGCGGCCCAATCCGCCGGGCTGATGCGCTTCGAAAACATCGGCAACATGACGGTCGCGGAAATCGACCGGCTGATCGATCTTCTCGCGGAAAAGAAGCGCAGCGGCTTCTTCCGCGCCTTCTGGCGCACGGCGGAGGAAGCCGCGCAGTTGATGATGCGGCACGAGACGGAAATCCAGAGCATGTGGTCGACCGGCACGACGATCCTGCAGGGGCAGGGCCTGCCCATCGATCAGGCCGTGCCGGCGGAAGGATACCGTGCCTGGCATGGCGGCCTCTGCCTTTCGCGCCAGCTTGCCGGGCGAACGCTCGATGCCGCCTACGACTATCTCAATTGGTGGCTTTCCGGCTGGCCCGGTGCGGTGGTGGCCCGGCAGGGCTATTACATCTCGACGCCCCAGCGCTCCCGCGGCTACATGAGCGAAGCGGAATGGAACTACTGGTATGCCGGCCGTCCCGCGACCGAGGATCTGCCCGGCCCGGACGGAGGCATCCGCATTCGCGCGGGCTCGCTGCGCAGCGGCGGTTCGTACTGGCAGAGAGCCAATTCCATCGCGGTGTGGAACACCACGATGGACGAGCATAACTATCTCGTCCGGCGCTGGATGCAGTTCGTCGGTCGGTAAACTTGAAAAGGGCATGGATATGGGTCATCTCGGCAAATCGGTCGCGCAGCTTTCCGCACTTCTCCAGACGGGTGCGCTCGATCCGCGGGAACTTGCCGAAGAGACGCTGGATGCAATCCGCACACATGCGGACCAGTCGATCTTTACCGTGCTGACGCCTGAAAGAGCTCTCGCCGAGGCGGACCAGTCTGCGAAGCGGATTGCCGAAGGCCGTTCGCTCGGCATTCTCGACGGTATCCCGATCGCCTGGAAGGACCTTTTCGACATGGAGGGCCTCACTACCACCGCGGGATCGACGGTGCTGGCGAAGAACCCGGCGGTAACCGCGGACGCTGCCATCGTCACTACACTGAAGCAGGCCGGCATGATCGCCGTCGGTCGCACCAATATGAGCGAATTCGCCTTTTCGGGCATCGGCATCAACCCGCATTACGGCACGCCGAAGAACCCTGCTTCCACCGATGTTCCCCGCATTCCCGGCGGCTCGTCCTCGGGCGCCGGTGTTTCCGTCGCCGCCGGCCTTGTACCCGTCGCCATGGGCACGGATACGGGCGGTTCGATCCGCATCCCCGCCGCCTTCAACGGCATCGTCGGTTACAAGGGAACCCGAGGACGCTACGCCATGGACGGTGTATTCCCGTTGGCGGAAAGCCTCGACGCGCTCGGTCCCCTTTGCCGAAGCGTGCAGGACGCCGTCTGGGTCGATGCCGCCATGCGCGGTCGTACCTCCTCCGAGGTCGTCAGGGGAGCGCTTGAAGGGCAGTCGCTTGTCGTGCCGGAAACCGTCTTCTTCGACGGCATTGAGAACGGCGTCGCCGCTGCCTTCGAAGCCACGCTCGAAAGGCTGGCCAAGGCCGGCGCCCGTATCCGCCGGCAGGCCTTCCCGATCTTTTCGCAGTTGTTCGAGATGATCGCCGAAAGGGGCGCTCTTGTGACAGCGGAAGCCTATGCGCTGCATCGCGAACGGCTGCATGGCGAGGATGCGGCCGGAATGGACCAGCGCGTCGTCTCCCGCTCGCTGACGGGCCAAAAGATCACCGCGCCCGACTACATCCACATTCTTCAGGTCCGCCGACGCATGATCGCCGAGATGGCCCGCTCGATAGCTCCGGGCGAAATCCTCGTTTCCCCGACGCTGCCCCATGTCGCGCCGACCATCGAAAGCCTCATCACCGACGATGCGGCCTTCTTTGCGGCTAACGGCAAGACGCTGCGCAACACCCAGATCGGCAATTTTCTCGACTGGTGCGGTGTTTCCATCCCCTGTGGCACGGGCGCAGCCGGTATGCCCGTCGGCTGCCTGCTTTCCGGCCTGCCGAACACCGACGAGCACCTCCTGTCGGTAGCACTTGCCGCGGAGGAGACGGTGCGCGGCTGGTGATATCTGGTTGAAATTGTCGCTGAAGCCGACGGTCGGCTGGCTGGTATGGGCAGTCAGTCCCGTGGCTTGCCGATAATCCAGTAGCCGATTGCCGTCACGAAATCCTTGGGCACTCCGCGCTCGTCGTGCAGATGCCGGCGGATGGCGGTTGTCGCCTTTGCTTCGCCGGCAACCCAGATATAGCCGGGTCCTTCAGGAAGCCGGATGGATTCGGCGATTTGCGCCAGCCTTGTCGATCCCGGAATGTTGCCGAAGCCGGTGTGCCAGTTTACCGCGCACTGCGCTTCGAGATCCGTCTGAATGTCGTCCTGCCCCGGAATTTCGATGTGAGCGGTGAATGGACGATTGCAGCTCTTTTCTTCCAGTATGCGTGCCATGGCAGGCAGGCCCGTCGCGTCTGCAATGAGAAGTACCCACTCTGCTTCGTTTGGCGGAGCGTATTTGCCCTGCGGGCTGGTAACGCCGATCTCGTCGCCTGGGCTTGCCTTCATAGCCCAGTCCGAGGCCAGACCGCCTTCATGCACCACGAAATCGACCGTGATTGACGCCGTTTCCCGGTTCCATCGCCTGACCGTGTAGGGTCTGAGGCTCGAGCGCGGGAGTTCTGCGGGCATCTGCCACCGATCGTCCACGAGGCGTGGCATGGTGACTCGCCCGTTCTCCGACGGTAAGACGAGCCGCACCCATTCATCGGGAAAGCCGCTCGAACGAAATCGCTGCATATCCCGCCGCCGATTTCCACCCGGATCATCGATGGCGTCAGCCGATGCGTGGCGAGCACTTCGGCGCGGTAGCACTCTTTCATGGGCACATTCTCCGGGTTTGCTTGTCTGTGACTTCAGCGTCGCTGACGCATCGAATAGAGGAAGAGGGGGCCGCCGATCAGCGCCGTGAGCAGCCCGGCGGGCATCTGCCATGGGAAGATCAGGGTTCGCCCGAGCCAATCGGCAACAAGCATCAGGGCTCCTCCAGCAAGCGCGGATGCGAAGATCTGGGGCAGGGCGCGGCCAACGCCGAACTGGCGCACCATGTGCGGAGCCAGCAGCCCGACGAAGCTTGCGGGACCGACAATGATCGTCGCACCGGCCGTTGCAATCGCACTGAGGAGGATGATCGCACCCCGCGCACCCGGCACTCGCAGGCCGAGAGCTCTGGCGCTTTCCTCTCCGAGACCCAGCAGTTCAAGCGGACGGTTGAAGAGCGGCACCACCAGCAGGGCCAGTGTGGCGAGGATCGCAACCAGCGTGGCCTGATCCTGTGTTACGCGATAGGTCGAACCGGAAAACCAGGACAGGAGAAGGCCGCGCGCGGGGCCGCCCATGGCAATAACGAAGGCGCTGATTGTGCCTGCAATCGTGGACAGGGCGATGCCGATCAGGATGATCCTGTCGGGCGCAAAGCCTGCGCGCCTGCCAATGGCGACGATCGCCAACGTCACCAGCAGCGCCCCGGTGGCGCAGGCTGCGAGCAGATCGCCCGATGTAAATGACGTCGACACGAACAGGAGGGTGACCGCTCCAAGCGTGGCACCGGATGATATGCCAATGACCTCTGGGCTTGCCATGGGATTGGCCGTGACGCGCTGAACGAGAACGCCGCTGATGCCGAGAAGGACACCAGCCAAAAGCGATGCCACAACCCGCACGACGCGCCAGTGCGTGATCAACTCAATATCCGTACTCCACTCCCAGCCCGACGGACCGCGACCCAGCGAAAGGCTGATCACGATTAACGCGACCAGAGAAGTGATGATAACGAGAAGGTGCTTTGCTCCGATCCGAACGCGGCGGATCGCTGTCTGCTGCTGTGGCGATCGGAGCGCACCGGATTTGCCGCGCGACAAAAGAAGCAGCAGCACGGGCGCTCCGAGAAACGATGCAAATATGCCCGTCGGAAGCTGTCCATTCGCCAAGGCTGGCAGTTGTACGACCTGGTCGGCGAGGACGAGGAGAGCGCCCCCGAAGAGAGGTGCCCACAAGAGAAGCGACCGCAGATCGCGAGCTCCGAGCGCGCGGGCAAGGGCCGGAACGGCCAGACCGACAAAACCGATGGTGCCGACGGTGGCGACCACCGAGCCTGCGACCACGATGGCGACGGCGAGCGATATGCCGCGTAACCATGCCGGCTTCATGCCAAGCGATGTCGCGACGGCATCATTCAGTTCGAGGAGACGCAAGGGGCGACAAAGGAATGCAACGATGATCCAGCCGAACAACAGGCAAAGTGCAAGGCCGAGCGCCGGTGTCCAGCTGGTCTGTTCCAGCCGGCCGGTCTGCCATTGCACCAGATCCTCGCTTCGTTCCGGGTAGAGGAGAATGATGATTGCACAGATCGTTCCAAGCGTCAGGTTGACGACGAGGCCGGCGAGAATGATGGAGATCGGCGATCGCCCGGCACCAGCGCAGATGGCGAACACCGCCGCAGTTGCAGCGGCTGCCCCCGCTATTGCGATCAGGCTCTGGCCGAGGCCGAGCAGGCCGGGAGCCCAGACCAGCGCCGCGAGCAGGGCGGTTTGAGCGCCTGCCGATGTTCCGAGGGTCGTCGGTTCGGCCAGGGGATTGCGGAGGGCTTGCTGGAAAATCAGGCCGGATAACGACAGGGCCGCTCCGCAGAGAAAGGCGACGGCAAGTCGCGGCAACGCAGCCCAGACGAAGAGCAGTTCCTGCGCTGATCCCGGCTGTCCTGCCGAGAGGGCGGCCAACCACTCGGAAGCCGGCAGGACGCGTTGCAGATTATCGAACGCCAGCGGTATGCCCAGAGCGCCGGCCAGAAGGACCGACAGGGGGAGAGCATAGGGATTTCCCGGACCGCGCTCGAATGGCTTTGCCATGTCACGCCGCCTTGTCGAAAGTCGCGGCGAGCCATTCCGAAAAACTCGCCGCCGACACAAGGCCGCCGAAAACCGAAACCGGTGGCGAGATATGGATCCTACTGGCGCGAACGGCCGGAATGGCGGTCCAGATGATGTTGTCGTTAAGCCGCGCCAGCATTTCGGCGGTTCGATCGTTCTGGTTCAGGATGACGATCGAAGCGTCCGATGCCTGGACGAGCTTTTCGGCGCCGATCGAAGCAAAGCCGAAGCCATTGACTGGCTCTTGCCAGGCATTCTGCAGACCGACATGCGTCAGCGCGCTGTCGGGCAGACTGCCGGCGGCATAGACGTTCACGAACCGGTTGGAGCTCCGCAGGTTGAGAAGGAAGACGGGCTGTCGTCGTGCTGCTCCCCTGAGCCGGGCGAGCCGCTTTTCCAGCTGTTGGATAGCGTTCTCTCCCGAATTGCCGGGGAAGTCCACCAGAACGCTTTTTGCAAACTGTTTGGCACTGTAGATGGGATCACCGCCCCTGCCATGGATATCGCAAAGGAGAACGGGGGCGATCTGCTCAAGTTGCGGGCGAGAAAGGCCACTCCATGACGGCAGGTAGATCGCATCCGGCTTCAGGCGATCGAGAAGTTCGAGGTTCGGCTCCCAGGTTGAGCCTAGGTCGATGGTTTCATCCATCGCTGGAAGGTGGCTGAAACTGGCTCTGAAGCCTTCGAGATCCGCGATGGCCACCGGCATGATGCCGATTGCGACCAAGGTTTCCGCCGCTGCCCAGTCGATTGCTGCTATGCGGGGTATGGCGCGTGATGCCGCGCCCACCGACCGGCCTTGCAAGGCAAATGCCGCCGCACCGAAGATAACGGTGCGACGGTGAATACGGCTTTCAGAAGGGAATACGGTCATTACCACTGGTAGCTGAGCTTGCCGATTATTGTCCGTTGAGAGCCGTAGTTGCAGCCGTTCACGGTGAAGCAGCCCGGCACATAGTATTTGTCGAACAGGTTGCTGACGTTGAGCGATGCGGCCAGCCCCTTTGCCTCCGGGAATTTCTTGCCGAAGTCGTAGCGTACCGCGAGATCGACAAGGGTGAAACCCGGTACCTTGAAGGTGTTGTCGTCATTGCCCCAGGTTTCGCCGATATAGCGCACGCCGGCTCCGACGCTCAGGCCGTCGAGTGCTTCCTGCTGCAGCTCGTAGTTCACCCAGAGCGAGGCTGTGTGACGCGGAATACGGAAAGGCGTATTTCCGAGCTGGCTTGTCGTTTTCGTCTCGGTGATTTCGGCGTCCGTGTAGGTGTATGCCGCAGCAAGGCTCACGCCGTAGTCCAGATTGGCAACAGCCTCCAGTTCCAGACCACGGGCACGAATCTCGCCCGTCTGCAGGGTGTAGCGCGGATCGGCTGGATCGTAGGTCTGTACATTCTGACGAGTGAGATCGAAGGCACTTGCCGTGAACATGCCATCGAAGCCTTCGGGCTGGTATTTCACCCCGACTTCCCATTGCTGGGCGGTTTCCGGGACGAATGTATTTCCGAGGCTGTCAGTGCCGACAACGGGGTTGAAGGATTCGGCGTAGCTCACATAAGGGGCGATGCCGCCATCAAACAGGTAGGTGAGGCCCGCTTTCTTGGTGAAGGAATGGTCGTCCTGTTCGGTCGACGTGCCAGTGAAGAGATTTTCCGTATCGCGCCACGCCCAGTCCTGACGCATGCCGAAGGTCAGGATGAGGTTTTCAAACTTGAGCTGATCCTGAAGATAAAGGCCCGCTTGCGAAGCGTCGATATCCGAGAGTGATCTGGTGGTGTAGACACTGGTGTTGACGGGAGATCCGTAGACGGGGTTGTAGATATCGATTGCCGTCGCGGCGCCGCGCTGCTCCAGCCAACGCGACTTGCCCCAGAGATAATCCAGACCGACGATCGCCTTGTGTTCGACCGGGCCGGTGTCGAAATCGAACCGGAAACGGCTGTCGATCGCGATGCCATCGTTTTCGATGTCGCGCAGGTTGTAGGTGCGGTTCAGCAGGCGGTTGTCGACCAAGGCGCCGCTTGCCTGCAGGTATTGTCGGTGATTGGTGAGGTGGGTGTAGCGGAAGTTCTGCTCGAACTGGACGGTATCGTTGAAGCGATGCTCGAATTCGTATCCGATTGCCGTACGCTCGGAGGTTTCGTATTCCCAGTCCGGTTCACCGACAAACCGGCTGAAGGGAATGTGACCGTTCGGGTTTGGCAGGAGTACCGCGGCGGCCGGCACCTGAGCGTAGAAGTCACCGTCATTGCGCTGGTAGGAGCCGAGCAGGGTAAGTTTCGTGTCCTCATCGGGCGCCCATGTGATGCTCGGGGCAAAGTAGCGCCGGTCATTGTCGACATGGTCGACCTGCGTGCCGGCGTCGCGCACCATGCCGATCATCCGGTACATGATGTTCTTGTCTTCCGTCGTGCCGCCGATGTCGAAGCCACCCTGGTAGTGGTCGAAGCTGCCAACCGTCGTTTCGACTTCATTGACCGGATTGTCCGTCGGGCGCTTGGAGACGACGTTGATCATTCCTCCCGGAGCCTGCTGGCCATAGAGAACGGAAGAGGGACCCTTGAGGACTTCTACGCGTTCCAGCCCGTAGGGATCCACCGCGAAGAAGCCGAAATAGCCGGGCGTCGCTGAGCGCAGGCCATCCTGATACATTTCAAGGCTGCTCTGCTGAAAGCCGCGGAGATAGAGCGGATTGTCCATCATCTGCGCTCCGCTCGTTTCCGAGCGAACGCCTGCGGTGTAACGAAGCGCTTCGTTGACACTCTGCGCCGCCTGATCCTTGATGCGATCTGCGGTGACGACGGAAATGGATTGCGGCGTTTCGAGGATCGGGATGTCGCCCTTCATGGCCGCTGAGGCGTTCGTGGCGACATATCCGTCGACGGGACCGTAGGCGCTCTGTCCGGTGACGACGATCGGTGCGAGCGTCGTGGAATCTCCGCCGACATCGGCACTGACTGATGCGGCAGGCGAAATGGCGATCGTCCTGGCGTTGGTGAAGCGATAGCTCAGTCCGGAATCCGCGAGAATGCGGGTGATCGCCGCATCGGTCGACATGCGCCCACTCAAGCCCGGCGACTGCTTGGCTGCCGCGCTGGACGGAACATAGGTGACCTGAATGCCGGACTGGCGGCCAAAGGCGGCCAGCGCCTGGTTCAAGGGGCCGGGCGCAATCGAATAAGTCGTTTCCGCCGCCTGCGCCAAGGCTGGTCTTTCCCATGCCAATGTCGTTATCGTTGCGACCGACGACAACAGCAGCGCGACTGCCGAAACTCTGCCTCGATGCTTGCGATCTACGTTCAATTTGCCCCGAATTCCCATAGGTGCCCCTTCACAATACGCGGTTCGAGGCGTGATGAAGTCTTTTCATCTGTCGCCCCAATCAGGGAAACGGAAGGGCGCAATAAATTTTCTCTTTTTTCTCAAGTTTTTTCAGAAGGCGGAAATGACCGTCAGATAAGGGGTCAATTCCCTGACCCTGCCACCATAGGGCTGAACGACCGCTTCCAGCGCGAGATCGGGGTCCTTGAGGTCGTAGACGCCGCTGACCGGCTGGCGGCCAAGACTCGGATCCGCGATCAGCACGCGGCCGGGTTTCCAGCGGGCGATGCGGGCAACCACCGCGGCGATACGTTCTCTCTCAACCACGATCATGCCGTCGCGCCAGCTGCCGATCTGTCCGATATCCCGGGTTCCGGTCGAAACGATCCCGTCAGCGGTTGAAAGGCTCAACCATTCACCGGCGTTCAGGGTCATCGCCGGTCTTCCGATCGCAGGCGGCAGATCGGCCCGCACGGTTCCGTGGCTGACCGACAGGTTGAGCAGGCCCCCGTCTTCACTCACATCGAAGGCGGTGCCGAGTGCCGTCGTCACCATGGTATCCATACGGACGGCGAACGGACGAGAGCTGTCCTTCGCCACCTCGAAAAACGCCATTCCCTGGATCAACTCGATATCGCGGCGTAGCGGACCGATTTGCGCGGCGATGGCGCTGTCCGGCCCGAGCGTGGCGACACTGCCGTCCGCAAGCGCCACCCGCCTGATCTCGGCAGTCGAGGTGATGACGTCTGCGCGTGCCTGGAGGATGAGGCTCGGGGCAGAGTAACCCGCTGCCAGCAGGCCTCCGGTTCCCAGCAGTCCGCCCATCACCAGAGTTCTGCGAGACACGGCGAATGCCTGCTTGCGTTCCGCCCGGCGCCTGTCCGTGAGGATCCTGCCGGTCATGCCATGGATTTCCAGCGCTTCCTGCCAGATCTCGCGATGCTTGTCGCTGCGCGCCAGCCAGCGCGTCGCGATGTCGAGTGCAACGGGATTGGCCGGATCGCTCTTGATGCGGATCAGGATATCCACCGCCTCTTCAAACAGCCGATCCTCGTCGGATGCACCATCACTCAACGACGTTTCCCCTCGGAGAAATCTTTGCCACGACTGCTTCTACACAGGGGATAACGAATGGGAAGGCGGTATTTTCTCCGGTCTGACAAAGAATGTCAGACATCCTTCAGCCGTGTGCGGACATGGCTATAGGCCTCGCGAATGAGCGACCAGGTTCTGGTCGTGGAAAGCCCGATCTTCTCGGCGACTTCCGCGATGGTCATTTCCTCAAGCCGGTAAAGCTCGAATGCCTTGCGTGTTCGCTCGGGCAGTTCCGCGAGCGCCGCATCCGAAAGCGCCAGCCGTTGCTTGTCGTAAACCACGGTCTCGGCAGAGGGCTTCGGATCGGCAACCGCCTGAACCTTGGCCTCCGAAACCTGGCTGAAAGGTGCACTGCTCTCGCGCCGGCGATGATCGATCAGCAGATTGCGGGAGATCCGGAACAGATAAGCGCGAGGATTGTGTTCCTTTGCCGTCGGATTGGCCGTCATCAAGCGAACAAAACTGTCCTGCGTCAGGTCCGCCGCGGTGTCGTCCGTCAGGCCGCGATTGCGCAGGAAGCCCCGGAGCTCCTTCGAATGGCGGCCGAAGAGGTCGTGAATATCCCAAGCCATCAGAGCTCTTCAATCGAAGTCGGTTTTGAGATGGCGCTTGGAGGCATGATGAAGCTCGGCACGGCGGAAGATCGAAAACCTATATCGCGACCGGGATCATAAAACTAGTATGTAATTATCATGTTTGATGCGCGACGCGACTTCTTGCAGGTGCGCGAACTTGCGACTGGCAAAAAAACATGATTTTTACACTCATGAAGTTCTGTACATGCCTCCGCACGGGGTGATCCCTCGTCAGAGACGGCCCGAAACAGCAAATTCTCGGTGCCGTGGTCGCCGAGCCTTGCCGGGCGGAGGTCTTGATTTGGCGTAAACGGATTCTTGCGATGAGCTATCGGCATTCCATGATCACGCGCACGGAGGGCATTCGCGCCACCGCGCCTGCGCGCTGGCGTGGCTTCGATGGAGTGATGAGCGTCTACTGGGATGCCGTGGGGCAGGCGGGCGCCAATGCCTATTATCTTTCTCCCGACCCGCGCATTGTCGTCTTCTTCACCGATGTGTCGCAGCAGATCAGGATCTCGAACGAGGCCGGAGCTTTCGGCCGGCGCGACAGGCCGATGACAAGGGCGATCTACGTTCCGGCCGGGATGCCGCTCTGGACGCAGTTCACCGCGGTGCACCGCTTCTCGCATCTGGATCTGCATGTTCATGGCGACCGGCTGCTACGGTTTCTTATGCCATCGCTTGGAAGCTCCGCAGCGCGTGCTGTCCTGCGCCGCCCTGTCGAAATTCAGGATGTCAGTGCCATCGAAACGCTGGCGAACCTGCTGGTGAACGAGCTTTTTCATCCGGCCAAACATGCCATTTATGCCGAAAGCCTTGTCGGCACCATTGCCGCAGCTCTTCTCGATATTCCGATAGAAGACGATGGAAATGCCAATGGACGACTGACACAGGCACAGATGAACAAGCTTGTGGCGCGGTTCGATGCGCACGGAAACGGACGCATGAGCGTTGCCGAGATGGCCGCGACGGTAGGTCTGTCCGAAAGCTGGTTCACGACGGTGTTCAAGCAGACTTCGGGAAAGACGCCGTTGCAATGGCAATTAGCCCGGCGCATCGAGACGGCCCAGCGCCTCCTGACGGAAAGCGACCTCAGCGTCGCCGATATTGCAGCCCAGCTCGGCTTTTCCGATCAGGCGCATCTGACCAAGGCCTTCCGCCACGTGGCGGGCGAGACACCGGCCGCCTGGCGGCGGATGAAGCTGTCTCTCTGAAGGACCCCGTATTCTGGAATTGAAAAGCCCTGCCCGGGTTTTCCGGGCAGGGCTGATTTTAAGCTTACCAGGTCTGGCGGATCGTCGCGTAGATGGCGCGGCCCGGATTGTAGAAGAGCGCGCCGCCGTCGCTGTGGGCGAGGTGCTTTTCGTCGAACAGGTTGCTGACGTTCAGCTGGAAGCTGGTGTTTTCCTGGATCGCATAGGTGAAGGCGGCGTCGAAGACGACGGCTCCCTTGGACTTCATCGTATTGGCATTGTTGAAGTAGTAGGGGCCGATATAGCGTGCGCCAAGGCCGAAGGTCATGTCACCAAGCGTTCCGTTGCCTTCCAGCGTGTAGGTGCCCCAGATCGAAGCCATGTGCTCGGGAACCTGGGAGAAACGCTTGCCGTCATAGGTGCCGCCCGGCTCGACGATCTCGGAGTCGATGTAGGAATAGGCGGCGATGACATTAATGTTGTTGGTGACCTCGGCCTTTGCCTCGAGGTCGATACCGCGGTGACGGATCTTGTCCACGGTCGACGGCAGATATGTCGGCGCGTCATAGGTCGTGATGTTCTGCATCGTCAGGTCGTAGACGGATGCGGTGAATAGGGCGGGGAAGGCATCCGGCTTGTACTTGATGCCGACTTCATACTGTTTGCCGGTGGTCGGCTCCGTGCCCGTGCTCGGCGGCGCGACGGATTCGGCGTAGCTCACATAGGTCGCCAGTTCCTCCGTGATCTTGTAGCTCAGGCCGATGCGCTTGGAGAATTCGCTGTAATCCTCCTGCTTCGACGTACCCGCGACCGCATTCGTTTCCTTGAGGTCGAGCCAGTCATTGCGCAGGCCGATGGTCGCCGTCAGCTTGTCGTTGAAGGTCAGGTCCTGCTGCAGGTAAAGCGCCTGGTTGTTCTGCTTGTTGTTCGGGCTGCTATAGGGGCCGGTCGCGTAGGACGGGCCGCCAGCGCCGACGACATTCGTCCAGTCGACGCTCGGGGCTACTTCCCAGTAGTTGTCCGTCGTGCTGTCGTGCTTGCCGTATTCGACACCGACCAGCGTCTTGCTGTCCACGAGATCGAAGCTGGTGTCGTATTGCACATGGGCGTCGAGGACCAGATTCTCGTCCTCGCTGTCGCTGCCGAAGTAATAGCGGGAGGCGAGGTTCGGGCCGCTGGTGTCGATGCCGCTGAGGTAGGCATAACCGAAATCGGCGCTCGATTTGCTGTAGCGCGCGCTTGCGTTGAAGGTGAAGCCGCTGCCGAAATCATGATCGAACAGGAGGGTATAAGTGTTCCTGTTCGCGTTGTTGTAGTTGTAGTCGGGATCGCCGAAGAAGCTGGACCGGTTGAAATCCGTGCCCAGCGGGGAACCGCCGTTGGACGGCGTGCCATCCTTGTCGAGGTGATCGAACACGAAGGACAGGCTGGTCACGTCGGTCGGACGCCAGGTGAGGCCGCCCATGATGAAGTTCTCGTCGTTCTGCGAGTAGTCGTACTCGCCGTCCGAACGCTGGAACTTGCCGGTCAGGCGGTAGGACAGGGTGTCGTCCTCGGTGATGTTGTCGCCGAAGTCGAAACCCGTTTCCTTGTGATCGAACGACCCGCCGGTGGCATAGACTTCGCCGAAGCGGCCGCTCTTGGGGGTCTTGGTCACATAGTTTACCGCGCCGCCCGGATCGGAAACGCCGAAACCGGTGGAGCTGGCGCCCTTCAGCACTTCGATGCGATCGAAGGCATAGGGCTCTTCCAGCACGCCGCCCCAGCTCCGGCCAAGCATGAGGCCGTCACGATAGGTAAAGGGATAGAAGCCGCGGATCTTGAAGTAGTCGTAGCGGTCGTCGGAACCGTAGAAATCCGTCACCACGCCAGCCGTATACTGCAGGACCTTCTCGACGCTGTCGGCAGCGCGTTCCTGGACTTCCTTGGAGGTGATGACCGAGACCGAAGCGGGCGTATCAAGGATCTCCGTGGCCATCTTGCCGGCGCCGGTCGTCGATGTGGCGACGATCGTCTTGGAGCTGTCATTGCTGCCGGTGCCCTGGACCGTAATCGTTTCCAGAACGGTGGAGTTGTTCGTGCTGTCGGCGTCCTGAGCCAGAAGCGAACCCGGCAGGAAAGCTGCCAGTGCCGTGCACCCCAAAAGAACGGCGCTGCGATAGCCGATGAGCGTCTGCCTGTCCTGGACGCCTCTTGCCTGCTTACTCATAGTCAAAGATCCAAACCTTGATGTTGTGACAACCCACGCCCGACGGGAGGTGCCGGCGCGGACGTTAAGACGTGAGCGAAGATGATCGTGCACAGTCAGCCCGCGGCCCTCGTGGTCCGAAATCCCCAACGGAAACCATCTGGTGAGCGGGATTGTCTGATGTCCCCTTCATGGGTGTTTTAACTTGAGCATTTTTATCTGGTATTGTAACTTTCAGCAGTTTTGTACAAACCGCCGGAAAGTTCGCTCCTGTTGTCAGCCCGTTCGTGGTAGCAGCCTTGACGCTGTTGCAGAAACCTGAGACGGACGGTCAACTTCAATGCAAAACGAGAATTTGCGATGCTGCGCTTCCTCCGCTCATTCGCCCCGGTGACCATCCTCTTCCTGTCTCTTATTGCCTCTGGCACTGCGCAGGCAGACGATGACACCGTGTATCCGATCACCATCGAACATGCCTTCGGCACGACGAAAATCCCGAAAAAGCCCGAGCGCGTGGCGACCATCGCCTGGGCCAATCACGAGGTGCCGTTGGCGCTTGGCGTCGCGCCCGTCGGCATGGCGCGCGCCAATTTCGGCGATGATGATGGCGACGGTATCCTGCCGTGGAACCAGGAGAAGCTGGACGAACTGCATGCCGAGACGCCGGTTCTCTTCGACGAAGGCGACGGCATCGATTTCGAGGCGGTGGCGGCGACAAGACCGGACGTCATCCTTGCTGCCTATTCGGGTCTCAGCCAGTCCGACTATGAGACGCTGAGCCAGATCGCCCCGGTTGTCGCCTATCCCAAGGCGCCGTGGTCCACGGACTGGCGCACCACGATCCGCATGGATAGCGTGGGCATGGGCATGGCGGCCGAAGGCGAAAAGCTGATCGTCAAGATCGAGAAGGAAATCGCCGACGAGGTTGGGAAATATCCCGAACTCAAGGGCAAGACGGCAATGTTCGTCACCCATCTCGACGCGACCGATCTCAGCGTCGTCAATTTCTACACGACGCAGGATACCCGGGTGCAATACTTCGCGGATCTCGGGCTCGATACGCCGAAAAGCGTTGCCGAAGCTTCAACCAACGGGACCTTCGCGGGCTCCGTCAGCGTCGAACGGATCGATGCCTTCGACGATGTCGACATTCTCGTCACCTATGGCGGCAAGACGCTGAAGGACGCAATGACGTCCAATCCGCTGTTCGCCGATATGCCGGCAGTCGCCCACGATTCGATGGTCTTGCTCGGCAATAACTCGGTCGGCAACGCGGCCAATCCGACACCGCTCTCTATCTCATGGGTGCTGAAGGATTATGTGGCCGTGCTCGCCGAAGCCGCCAGAAAATCGGCCAAAAAACCGGAATGAACGTGAACAGCTATCCAGCCTCCATCGGCACGCGGTTTTCAGTCCATAGCGATCGTGGCCGCAGCCTTTGGTTTGCCGTGATGGTCGCGGTCGTGAGTTTGCTCTGCCTGTCGTCGCTTGCAATTGGCACTCGCGACGTTGGCCTCGATGAAATTTTCGCTGCTCTCGGCGGCAAGGCCGATACCATCGGTGAAGCGGCGGTCGCCATGCGCATACCGCGCACGGTGCTTGCCGCGCTTGCCGGGGCAGCACTTGGCCTCGCCGGTGCCATCATGCAGGGCGTGACCCGCAATCCGCTGGCGGACCCCGGCATTCTGGGCGTCAACATGGGTGCGTCGCTTGCCGTGGTCGTCGGTGTCGCATGGTTCAACATGTCGTCGGCCTATAGCTATATCTGGACCGCCATTGCCGGGGCGGGGAGTGCGGCACTCTTCGTTTACACCATCGGCTCGCTCGGTCGCGGCAAGGCCACGCCGCTGAAGCTTGCGCTCTCCGGGGCCGCCACCTCGGTCGCATTCTCCTCGCTTGTCATCGCAATTGTTCTGCCGCGAAACGATATCGCCGGAGGCATCCGGGCATGGCAGGTTGGCGGCGTCGGCGGCGCGACCTTCGATCGTATCTCCCATATCGTGCCTTTTCTGCTCGTGGGCTTCGCCATCAGCCTCCTGTCGGCGCGGAAGCTGAATTCGCTGGCGCTGGGCGATGAACTTGCCGCCGGTCTCGGCGAAAGCGTGGCCTTTGCTCGCGGCATGGCGGCGCTGGGTGCGATCCTGCTTTGCGGCGCGACGACGGCCGTCTGCGGCCCGATCGGTTTTGTAGGGCTGGTCGTACCGCATGTCTGCCGCCTGCTGGCTGGTGTCGACCATCGCTGGCTTCTGCCGTTTTCAGCCCTTGGCGGTGCCGCTCTTCTGCTCGCAAGCGACGTGCTCGGGCGCATCGCCGCTCGTCCTTCGGAGGTGGATGTCGGTGTGGTCACTGCGCTGGTCGGCGCACCCTTCTTCATCTGGATCGTCAGGCGGCAGCGGGTGAAGGAACTCTGATGACCCTTTCCGCAACAACGGTGGCCATCGCAGCGGGCCGCCACAGCCGTTCGCAAAGACGTCTCGCCGTCATCGCGGTTCTGATCGCGGCACTCTTCGGAATGTTCGCCCTGACCCTGACGAGCGGTCAGTCATACACGTCGCCTTCGGACGTCATTCGTGTGCTGCTTGGTGAAAATGTGCCGGGCGCGAGCTTTACGGTCGGGCAACTCCGTCTGCCGCGCGCCGTCCTCTCTATTCTGGCGGGATTAAGCTTCGGGCTTGCCGGCGTCACTTTCCAGATCATGCTGCGCAATCCACTGGCAAGCCCCGATATCATCGGCATCAGCGCCGGCGCGAGTGCGGCTGCCGTCTTCGCCATCGTCGTGCTGTCGCTCAAGGGACCCATCGTCTCGATTTTCGGCGTTGCCTCCGGTCTGGGCGTTGCGCTCCTCGTCTACGGTCTTTCATTCCGTAACGGCGTCGCCGGAACACGGCTCATTCTCGTCGGCATTGGCGTTTCATCCATGCTGGACAGCGTGACCGCCTACATCCTTGCCCGCGCGCCGGCATGGAACCTGCAGGAGGCGATGCGCTGGCTGACTGGCAGCGTCAACGGCGCGCAACTCGATCAGTCCTTGCTGATCTTCGTCAGCCTGGTCTTGTTCGGTGGTCTGCTGCTGTCCCGTGCTCGCGATCTTGAAGTCCTGCGGCTCGGCGACGATACTGCGGCGGCGCTGGGGGTTGGCGTCTCCGTTACGCGCGTTCTGATTATTATCGCAGCCGTCGGCCTGATTGCGGTCGCTACCGCGATCTCCGGCCCGATCGCCTTCGTTGCCTTCCTGTCCGGCCCGATCGCGGCACGAGTGATCGGCAACAATGGTTCGTTGCTCGTTCCGGCGGCGCTGATCGGGGCTCTGCTCGTGCTGGTCAGCGATTACTGCGGCCAGTTCCTGCTGCCGGCGCGCTATCCCGTTGGTGTCGTCACCGGCGCGCTCGGAGCCCCTTATCTCATCTACCTCATCATCCGCATTCATCGCAGCGGGGGCTCGCTATGACCTTCAATCACACGCTGACCGCGACCACGCTTTCGACCGGATATGGCGAAACCATCATCCTTCGGGATCTCGATCTCGCCATAACTCCCGGCAGAATCACTGCAATCGTCGGCGCCAATGCCTGCGGCAAGTCCACCCTGCTGCGGACCCTGTCGCGGCTGCTTGCGCCGAAGGAGGGACAGGTTCTTCTCGACGGCAAGTCGATCCACCGC
This sequence comes from Rhizobium sp. ACO-34A, assembly GCA_002600635.1. Classification (NCBI taxonomy): domain Bacteria; kingdom Pseudomonadati; phylum Pseudomonadota; class Alphaproteobacteria; order Hyphomicrobiales; family Rhizobiaceae; genus Rhizobium; species Rhizobium sp. ACO-34A. The sequence goes on from CP021372.1 coordinate 200,487, forward strand.
ATGCCTTCGCGGGAGCTTGCGCGAACGCTCGGGCTCCTGCCGCAGTCGCCTATTGCGCCCGAGGGCATCACCGTGGCCGATCTCGTCAGTCGCGGCCGCCATCCGCATCAGGGGCTCTTTTCCCGCTGGACACGCAAGGACGACGAAGCCGTGGCGCGAGCGCTGGAGGCGACCCGCACCGCAGAACTGGCGGAACGCCCCGTGGACGAGCTTTCGGGCGGGCAGCGCCAGCGCGTCTGGATTGCGATGGCGCTTGCGCAGGAAACCAAGATCCTGCTGCTCGACGAACCCACCACCTTCCTCGACATCGCCCATCAGGTCGAAGTGCTGGACCTGCTGACGGATCTCAACCGTGCCCAGCAGACGACAATCGTCATGGTGCTGCACGATCTCAATCTGGCTGCCCGCTATGCCGATTGCCTGGTTGCCATGGCCTCAGGGCATCTGCACGCCCTGGGCTCCCCGGAAGACGTGCTGACGGAGGAGAACGTCCGGCAGGTTTTCGGGCTTGAAAGTCGTATCATCATCGACCCGACGTCCGGCCGACCGATGATGCTGCCGATCAGCCGGCACCACATGATGACAGCGGTGCAGGGCGAACCAGAAAACCATCTGGCCGAACCGGCCTTCCATCGCGGGTAAACACAGAGGAGCAGCCATGACCGACGTTCAGGAGTTCACGCTTTCCGGAACCGCCGTGCCGACCAATGCCATCGCGATGCTGGATGAAATCTGCGAGCACTTCGTCGAGCATGCCGACGTGCAGCGATCCGGCAATCGCGTGGCGATGAAAAGCGAAGTGGGCGATGCCGATATCCGGGCGGAGGACGGCAAGCTGCTGATCGAGCTTAGTTGCCCGTCGCAGGAAATTTTGCAGATGGCCCGCATCATGCTTGCCGAGCACCTCTTCTATTTCGCCGGCGAGGATCCCTTTGAGCTTGAGTGGTCGGAACCCGCACCGCGCGGGAAGCTGGCCAATCTGCGCGAGGCCGTTGTTGTCGGCACGGAACAGGTGACGCCGCGCATGCTTCGGGTGAAGTTTGCCTGCGCCGATGTCAGCCCCTTCCTCGGCGGGGATATCCATGTGCGGATTCTCGTGCCGCCGAAAGGTCGCGAGCCGGTATGGCCCGGTATTCGCGAAGACGGGCGCGTTGCATGGCCGGAGGGCGAGGACGAACTGCTCGTGCGCGTCTATACGATCAGGGCAGTCGATGCGGAACGGGGCGAGTTGTGGATCGATTTCTTCCAGCATCCTGAACATGACATCCCGACGCCCGGCGCGGACTTTGCGCGGGATGCAAGGGCTGGCGATCTCGTCGGGATCATGGGGCCGGGCGGTGGAGATGTCCCGCAGGCAACGTCGATGCTGATCGCCGGCGACGAGACGGCGCTTCCGGCCATCGCCCGCATCGCCGCCGAGGCGCAACCGGGAACCAGCATCAGGGCCATCATCGAGGTGGAAGACGCCGCCGAGGAGCAACCCTTGCTCTCCGCAGCCACGCTCGATGTGCGCTGGCTGCACCGGGCAAGCTATGGCGGCGATGAAAAGGATGCGTTTGCCAGCGAAACCATGGAAGCAATCGGCACCATGGCGGCCGACACGTTCATCTGGGTTGCATGCGAAAAGGAAGGCGCCCGCAAGGTTCGCAAGCTCCTGAAGAGCCGTGACCATGACAGGAAGCGGATGTATGTGGCCCATTACTGGGAACGGAACGGCTAGAGTTCTGCCTACTGCCGTGCCCGTTTAGCTGCAGGCAAATTCGCCAAGTTGCGGGTGGCGAAGTCCTGTCCCTAGCAGCGCAAAAGCCGTATGCGACAAAAGATGACTTGAAAAGTGAAGTTTATGATTTAGACGAGTGGGCGTCGCTTACGAACCATTTGTCCCATGTCCGTTTTTCATCGCTTTTCCATAACGCTTTTTGCCTTTGGCTGCTGCATTGCGGTCTGGTGGATCGTGACGTCTGTCGGGCTGGTCAACGCCTTTCTGCTGCCGTCGCCACTGACAGTCTGGCGGGCGCTCGCGGAATTATGGTCGTCGGGAGAGCTTTTACGGCACACGCTCGCCAGCGCCGGTCGCGTTGGTATCGGCTATGCGCTCGCCGTTTCCATCGCCATTCCGCTTGCGATCCTGTTTTCAATCAGCGGTCCATTCCGGACATTCGTCGAACCTCTTCTCGAGTTCCTGCGGCAGATTCCGCCGCTGGCCCTGATGCCGCTCCTGATGCTCTGGCTCGGTATCGGCGAGGCACAGAAGATCGGGATCATCATACTCGCCTGCTTTTTTCCGGTGTTTCTCGGCATGCGCGGCGGGATCGCGCAGGTCGACCGCAAGCTCATGGAAGTGGGTAAGGTCTGCGGCCTTGGACAATGGGAGATCGTCTATCGCATCGTCATGCCGTCCGCCCTGCCGGCGCTGGTGATCGGCTTGAGGATCAGCCTCGGCTATAGCTGGCGGGCACTGGTCGGGGCTGAACTCATCGCCTCGTCGGCCGGTCTTGGGTACCTGATCACCGACGCGCAGGATCTTGCGCGCACCGATATCGTGCTTGCCGGCATCCTCGTCATCGGCGTTATCGGTCTTGCTACGGACTTCGTGCTGAAGCGCGTCTGCTCGCGCCTTGCGCCGTGGCTCGCATCCGATCTGGAGATGGCCCGTGCTTGAGCTTTCCAACATCGGCAAACACTACGATGTCGCGGGACGCAGGGTCGCGGCCCTTTCCGGTATCGACCTGACACTCGCACCGGGCAGCTTCACCGCCATCGTTGGCCGCAGCGGTTGCGGAAAGACGACGCTGCTTCGCATCATGGCTGGTCTCGGTTCCCCGGATACAGGTGAAATCCGGCATGATGGCCAAGCTCCCCGGATCGGTGTCGTCTTTCAGGAGGCACGCCTTATGCCATGGCTCGATGTTTCCGCAAACATCGCCTTCGGCCTCAGAAACCGCCTCGACCGCAGCTCGATCGAGGCAAGGGTCTCGGCCATTCTGGAGGTGACGGGGCTTGCCGGTTTTCGCAACGCCATGCCTTCGCAGCTTTCCGGCGGCATGGCGCAGCGCGTGGCGCTCGCCCGTGCGCTGGTCATGGAGCCGGATCTTCTTCTGATGGACGAACCCTTTGCGGCGCTCGACGCCTTCACCCGTCGCAGCATGCAGAACGAGCTGGTTTCCCTGTGGCAGGCGAGAAAACCGACGATCGTCTTCGTGACTCATGATGTCGAGGAGGCGGTCATGCTCGGTGAAACGGTCATCGAGCTTTCCGGGGGCCGCATCGTAGGCCGCCAGGCCATCGACATCCCCTATCCCCGCGATCCCACGGGATCGGATGAGGCCCTCTGTCGCCGGGCGATCCTCGCCCGCCTTCTTTCCCCGGCCCAGCCGGGCTGAATTTCAGCCAACCCTATTGAGGAGAAAACCGTGAAACTGTTCCGCAATCTTGTCATCGCCGCATCGCTGCTGGCCGCGCCGGCCTTCGCCGCCGACCAGCCGTCGAGCGTTCGCATCACCTATGTCGCTTCGCCCTTCAACGTCCCGTCCATCGTGATGCGCGAGAAGGGATATCTGGACGAGGCTTTCGCAGCCAAGGGCATCAAGGTCGAGAGCCCGGAGATCACCTCCGGTGCACAGCAGACCCAGGCCATTGCCGCCGGTGAAATCGATATCGCCAGCGTTCTTGGCGGCACCTCCGCCATTCTCGCCAAGGCGAACGGCGTCGACCTGAAGATCATTGCCGCCTATGCCCGTTCACCCAAGGCCTACTTCCTGATGACGCGCGCCGACGGCCCCGCAGCACTTGCCGACCTCAAGGGCAAGAAGATCGCCGGTCCGAAGGGCACGGTGCTGAACCAGCTTCTGGTGGCAGCGCTTGCCAGCCAGGGACTGACGCTGAAGGATGTCGAATATATCAACATGGACCTGCCGACGGCTCGTGCCGCGCTCCTCAGCGGCCAGGTGGATGTCGCGACGCTTGCAGGCGCCAATGCCGTTGCCGTCGAAAAGGCCGGCGGCAAGCCGCTGACGAGCGGTGAAGGCTTCATCAAGCCGACCACCGTCATTGCTGCCCGCACGGCTTTCCTGAACGAGCATCCCGATCTGGTGCAGGCCTATTTCGACGCCCACCACAAGGCGCTCGCCTTCATGAAGGAAAACCCGGAAGAAGCGCTCGCCATCGCCGCCAAGGAGCAGAAGATCTCGGTTGAGGATGCCCGCGCGCAGATGCCGCTCTACGATTTCACGCCGGTGATGACCGAAGACGATATCGCCAACCTCACCGCCGACCAGGATTTCATGATCGGGGCCGAGATGCTGCAGAAGGACAAGGCTATCGACATCAAGGCCGATCTCGTGGCTCCCTCCGCATTCGAAGTGAAGTAATCAATCGGGCCGGGGTTCTGACCCCGGCCTCTTTCCCTTTTGAAGACCGGTAAACACCGATGAAGCTTTCGATCCTCGATCCCGTCCAGATCCCGAAGGGCCAGACCTCCTCGGGCGCGTTGCAGAGTTCCATAGCGCTGGCGCAGGCCGCCGAAAGGCTTGGCTTCGAGCGCTATTGGGTGGTGGAGCACCACGGTATCCGGTTCGAGGCCAACCCGGCGCCGGAAGTCTTCGTTGCAGCTCTCGCCGGCGCGACGAAAACCATCCGTATCGGCGCGGGCGGCGTGCTGCTCAATCATTACAGCCCCTATAAGGCGGCGGAAGCGATGCGCACCCTGAATGCGCTTTTCCCCGGTCGCATCGATGTCGGGATCGGTCGCGCTACCGCCGGCGTCAAGGCGGATACGGCGCTGAAGCGTATTCGTTCCGTTGAAACGCCTGACGATCATGAGGAACAGGTCGGCGAATTCGTTGGCTGGCTCGGCAACGACCTGCCCGAAAGCTCGCCGTTCCATGGTCTCTCGATCATGGCGGACGAGCCCGCCGGACCCCTGCCATGGATACTTGCCGCGACAGAAGGAAGCGCGGTCCGCGCCGCCCGGCATGGGCTCGCTCTTGCCTGCAGCGCCTTTCACGTTCCGGCCAATGCCCCGGGGGCGATTGCCGCCTATCGCGAGCATTTCAAGCCTTCGTCGTGGAAGGCCGGCATTGCCGAACCGCAGGTTCTCATCGCCTTGCGCGTGATCATCGGCGAAACCCAGGCGGAGGCAGAGCGCCTGGCCATGCCCGTGCGCGCCGTCTTCAAGCTCCGCCGCGAGGAAGGCGTCTTTCTCGACACGCTGCCGAGCCCGGAAGAGGCGGAGGTCATTCTCGGACGGCATCTTCCGGCGGAGGAAACGGACTGGCCCGACTACGTAATCGGTACGCCCGAACGCGTGCGGCGGGTCATTACCCGGATGGCCGCCGAAACAGGCGTCGATGAGTTCATGGTGCAGGAATTTCTCGATCAGCCAGAATTGCGACTGAGGAATTATGAGCTTCTGGCGCGAGCGTTTGCCTAGCCGGGTTTACCGGGCTGTCCGCCAAACAACGACACCGGAGCGCAAAACGGAAACGAAGTCAGAGCGTTTCTTCTTCATGCATCTCCCGAATGAGGTCTTTGATCAACTCGATATAAGGTGAACTGTCGCCAACCCGGTGGTTGAGGATAACCGGGGATGTGGCATCCTCTCCCTCCAGAAGCCGGTAGTGAACGTCCGAGCGCATCTGGCGAGCCGAGGCGGGGATGATGCATATGCCCGTCTCGGCCGCGACCAGCCCGAGAGCCGTCTGGATTTCCCGCACTTCCTGAACCCCGGTCGGACGAACGTCATGGCCATGCAGCAGGCCAAGCACATGATCGGCATAGCTTGGTCGCGGCTCTTTCGGGTAGACGATGACCCTTTGTCCGGCCAGTCCGGAGACGGGCAGGGGAGCGTCCGATTCGGCAAGTATGGAGTTTCTGGGCGTGGCCACGACCAGGCGCTCCTCGCGCAGAACGATGCCGGTAACGCTGGGGTCACTGTGCCGCAATCGCCCGAAGCCGATATCTATGCGCCCTTCCTTCAATGCCGGGATCTGTTGAATCGAGACCAGCTCCAATAGCTGGATATCCAGTTCCGGCGCGCGCTGGCGCAGTTTGCGGACGAGTGAAGGCAGCCCGCCGTAAAGCGTCGAGGCGACGAAGCCGATTGACAGCACGCTGTTCTGGTTCAGCCCGACGCGCCGCGTCGCGTCGCGCATTTGCTCCACCCGGCCGAGCACTTGCAACGCCTGTTCGTAAAGCAGGCGTCCGGCATCGGTCAGTTTCACCGGCCGGCTCTTGCGGATGATGAGAGGCACGCCCAGTTCCTCTTCGAGCAACTGGATCTGTCGGCTGAGCGGTGGTTGGGCAATATTCAGTATCTGCGCTGCACGGGTGAAATTTCGTTCCCGCGCCACGGCCACGAAATAGCGAAGCTGCCGAAGATCCATCCGGTTCCCTCTATCCTGCGGACGGATAGTTCCCTCGTTCAGGATATGTTGCGATGCGAAAACACTATATTTTCGCTGATTATTTTCAACATTATATCCAAAAGGTATCATTTCCAACGCAAATGATGTTGGACGCCAATCCGTACCCGTCGCAAGTTGCGGCGATGAACAAGACCCTTGCATCACTTGCGCCGACCGCGACCGCCGCTCCCGTTGTCGAACGGATCGAGACCGTGCTGGTTGACCTGCCGACCATCCGCCCGCACAAGCTTTCCGTGGCCACGATGAACGGGCAGACGCTGATGCTGGTGAAGGTCCATTGCAGTGATGGCGTCACCGGTATCGGTGAAGGCACGACCATCGGCGGGCTCGCCTATGGTGGCGAAAGCCCCGAAAGCATGAAGCTTGCCATCGACACCTATTTCGCGCCGGTGATGATCGGGCAGAACGCGACCCGCATACAAGCGATGATGGCGCGCATCGGCAAGATGGTGAAGGAGAACCGCTTCGCCAAGAGCGCCATCGAGACCGCGCTTCTCGATGCTTATGGCAAGCGTCTCGGCCTACCGGTCAGCGAACTCCTGGGTGGGCGTCGTCGTGATCGCCTGCCGGTTGCCTGGACACTTGCCTCCGGCGACACGGCCAAGGATATCGCCGAGGCTGAAAAGATGCTCGACCTGCGCCGGCATCGCATCTTCAAGCTGAAGATCGGCGCGAGGGATATCACGGAAGACATCGACCATGTTGCCGCGATCAAGCAGGCGCTGGGTGAGCGCGGCGCGGTCCGCGTCGACGTCAATATGGCCTGGAGCGAGACGGAGGCTGCCTGGGGCATGGCGGCGCTCGCCGATGCGGGGTGCGAACTGGTGGAGCAGCCTGTTGCCTCAGCTTCGGCGCTCGCACGCCTGATGCGCCGTTTTCCGATTGCGCTCATGGCCGATGAATCGCTGACCGGACCGGAATCCGCCTTCGAGATCGCGAAGAACAGCGGTGCGGATGTCTTCGCCATCAAGATCGAGCAGTCCGGAGGTCTCTACAATGCGCAGCGGGTTGCCGCGATCGGCGATGCGGCCGGTATCGACCTTTATGGTGGAACGATGCTGGAAGGCGCGGTCGGCACGATTGCCTCGGCGCATGTCTTTTCGACGTTCGCCAATCTGAAATGGGGCACGGAGCTTTTCGGGCCGTTGCTCCTGACCGAAGAGATCCTGCGTGAACCTCTCGATTACAGCGATTTCGAGCTGACCATTCCGGAAAAGCCCGGCCTCGGGATCGAGCTGGACGAGGACCGTGTCTCGTTCTTTGCCCGCAACGGGCTGCGCAAGACCATCAATATCGCTGAGTGAGGACTACGACCATGCTTTTCCACGTACGGATGGATGTGAACATTCCCTACGATCTGCCCCCTGCGGAAGCGACCGAGATCCTTGCCCGGGAAAAAGCCTATTCGCAGGAACTCCAGCGTAGCGGCAAGTGGCGACACATCTGGCGCATCGCCGGCGAATACGCGAACTACAGCGTGTTCGACGTGAAGGACAATGCGGAACTGCATGAGATTCTGTCCGGCCTTCCGCTGTTCAAGTTCATGCACATCGAGGTTTCGCCGCTGTTGCGGCACCCGTCCTCGATCCGCGACGATGACACCTGACGTCATCGTTGGCGATGACCCCGAGAGGACGGGACCTGCATCTTTTTCCAAGGTAATCCAAGAGGAGGAATTAACATGAGCGTTACGATTTTCGACAGGCCGGACATCCAGGCATTTCTGAAGGTCCTGAGCGGTCTCGACAATGACGGCGGCAATCCGCGCATGAAGGAGATCATTCACCGGATCATGTCGGACCTGTTCAAGGCCATCGATGACCTGAACGTCACCCCAGATGAATACTGGACCGGGATCGCCTGGCTCAACGAACTCGGTGCTGCCGGACAGGCCGGCCTGATCTCACCGGGTCTCGGCCTTGACCACTTCCTCGATGAACGTCTCGATGCAATCGACGCATCGCTCGGTATCGACAACCCCACCCCGCGCACCATCGAAGGCCCGCTTTACGTGGCCGGTGCCCCGGTTTCTCAAGGGTTTGCCCGTCTCGATGATGGCTCGGACGAAAACGGCCATACGCTGATCATGCATGGCACGGTTTATGGCTCTGACGGCAAGCCGTTGCCGGGTGCAAAGGTCGAAGTCTGGCACTGCGACACGCGCGGTTTCTATTCCCACTTCGATCCGACCGGCAAGCAGGCCCCGTTCAACATGCGCCGCACGATCATTGCGGACGACAAGGGCTGTTACAAGTTCCAGAGCATCCTGCCGAGCGGTTACGGTGTGCCCCCGGGAAGCCCGACCGAAAAGCTGCTTTCGGCCCTCGGTCGCCATGGCCAGCGTCCCGCGCATATCCACTTCTTCATCAGCGCCGATGGTCACCGCAAGCTGACGACCCAGATCAACATCGAAGGCGATCCGCTGATCAACGACGACTTCGCCTATGCAACCCGCGATGGTCTGGTTCCCTCGGTCATCGAGCGGACCGACGAGACGAGCATCCACGCCAATGGCCTGAATGGTCCATTCGCCGAAATCGTGTTCGACGTTCACCTCACCGCTCTGATCGACGGTGTGGACAACCAGGTCAACGAACAGCGCAAGCGCGCTGCGGCCTGATTGATCGGCGCGGCGGCGGCCTCGACCGGGGTTGCCGCCGAAACCGAGGATCTGAACCGGGAACGCTTTGTGATGTTTTGTCTGCAAAGCGTTCTCTGTGTTCTCAGAGCTAGAATGGCGCTTCGGCTATCTCGCCGGTTTCTGCGGCTCCAATCCTGAGGCATTCCTTCAGACGCTCGCGGCCGCTATCGGTCATCATTTCCGCGCCTGCCCGAATAGCATCCTGCCAGGCCGGGCCACGCTCCCAAGCCTCGACATAAGCGAGTGTAAGATCGCTTGCCCTTCTCGTTTGCAGAAGGGCCTCGAACAGCAGTTCGGCCTGACGGATATCCTTGTCCCGCTTGATGGCGCTCTGGCCATCGTTATGTCTGCGGCTGGCAACAATGAGCTTGTGGACGGCATATCGTTCAGGAGCGGGAACTATTACGGGAACGCCGCTCTTGTGGAGCAGGATCGTTCTCACCGGATCGCGGATCAGGAAATCGAGAAAACGAAGCGGATCCGCGCTGGCTCCACCAAGTGCGGGCATTCTTGCGGGCTGGTCGGTATAATCATCCGAGCCCCTGTTCGAGGTCAGAAACTCGACCCGGTATCCTGCGGCCGTTTGAAATGCCGAAGCTGCCGCCGCTCCGGATCGATGGGGAACCGGTCGGAACGAGGGATCGACGGTTTGGAGCAATTCCACAATGGGTGGCAGACTGTCGTTGACCTCCGAGGAGATGGCGTAGTCCTGAGCAATATCGGCATCGCCGGTCAGAATGGCCGCCATGGGCAGGCGCACCCCGAGAATGCCGCTATAGGTCTGGAATGCCACTGTGCCGATCAGCATGCCCCGAAGCCGGAAAAGGCCGGCAGCGGCCAGCGTTTCGACCACGTCGCCCGACATGCGGTCGGGTGATATCATTCCGCCTTCTCGGGTCAGGGACGATACCATTCGGCGCCTCGCGCGCAGGTCGTCCTTCTGCTCCTTGAATGCCGCCACGCGCTCTGCGATTTCCGGATCGTCGGCAGGTCCGACATATCGCCGGGTGCGTCCGCCCGATCCGTCAGGTTGGTCGAAATACCAGTAACGACGATTTTTCACGGTGACAGGCGTGAAACGGCCTGAAGGCGGGAAGTCGGCAGTCCATGCCGCGTCGAGTGAACGCTGCCCAAGCTCGGCGAGCATGGTCTGGTACATCAGATCGATCGTCTTCATGTGCATTCGCTCGAAGAGTTATACCGTTTAGCAAGAAAGGTATAACGTCTCGTCCAGCCAAGTGCAAGCCGTGCCGTCCCGCTCGATATTGCCTTGAACACGCCGCCTTTCGCAGGTAGACGGTGCCTATCGTCAATGCCAACAGGATGGTCGACAATGGATTTCAACCCGATCGCAAAGCCGCTTCGCCTTGCCATACGGGAAAATCATATCCATGTCGAAATCTATCACACTTTCCAACCTGTCCTGGTCGTCGCCTGACGGCCGTCAGCTCTTCTCCAATATCAACATCAATTTCGGCTCCGAGCGTGTCGGCCTGATCGGTCGCAACGGCGTCGGCAAAACCACGCTCGTCAGATTGATCGCCGGTGAACTTCCGCCATCAACGGGATCGGTTGCGATTTCCGGTAGGCTCAATGTGTTGCGCCAGAGCCTGCATGTCTCGCCGGATGAAACCGTTGCCGATCTGTTCGATGCGCGGGATGCCCTGAGCGTGCTGGACCGTGCACAGATGGGGACTGCAACGGTGGAGGAGCTTGCGGAGGCTGACTGGATGCTCGAGGCAAACATCGCCGAGGCTCTGGCACAGGTTAGCCTCGATATTCCGTTGAACACACCGCTTTCCACTCTCTCCGGCGGGCAGCGCACCCGGGCGGCGCTTGCTGCCCAGATCCATGCAGCGCCGGATTTTCTGGTCCTTGACGAACCCACGAACAATCTTGACCGGGAGGGGTGGCGTGCCGTCATTGACCTTCTCGCCGGATGGCGGGGCGGTGCAATTGTCGTCAGCCATGATCGTGAACTTCTGGAGACCGTCGACGCCATTGTTGAACTGACGTCGCTTGGCATAAACCGCTACGGAGGTAACTGGAGCAGCTACCGGGAACGCAAGAGCCTGGAACTGGCTGCGGCAGAGCATGATCTGGCAGACGCCGAAAAACGGTCTGCCGAGGTCGATCGCAAAACGCAGGAAACGGCCGAGCGCAAGGCGCGTCGCGATGGTGCCGGCAAGAAAAACGCCTCGCAGGGTGGCCTGCCGAGAATTATTGCCGGTGGACGGGAGATGCGCGCGGAACAGACGAGCGGCGGCGCTTCCCTGATCGCCAATCGCCTGAAAGGCCAGGCACAGGAAGATTTGAAAACGGCGCGAGATCGCATCGAGGTGCTGCAACCGCTGACAATTACGCTTCCTCCAACGGGCCTGCCTGCGACGAAGACTGTGCTCAGGATGCAGTCTGTCACGGCAGGCCATTCGAGTGACCGGCCGGTACTCCGCAATTTTTCCCTTGAGATAACCGGCCCGGAGCGGATTGCCATCACTGGTCCCAATGGATCTGGCAAGACGACGCTGCTCTCGGTGATCACGGGTGCCCTGCCGCCGTCTTCCGGTGCGGTGCATGTCGGGGTGCGTTCAGCTTTTCTCGATCAGCAGGTGAGCCTGCTCGACCCCGCCCGTTCGATCCGTGACAATTTTCTTCGCCTGAACCCTCAGGCTGGCGAGAATGCGTGCCGGGCTGCTTTGGCACGTTTCATGTTTCGCGCGGATGCTGCCTTGCAGGTTGTGGGGACGCTGTCCGGTGGCCAGATGCTGCGGGCCGGATTGGCTTGCGTTCTTGTCGGGCCGCAACCGTCACAGTTGCTGATCCTCGATGAACCCACCAACCACCTGGACATCGATTCAATCTCGGCGGTTGAGGCGGGGCTTCGCGCGTATGACGGTGCGCTGCTGGTTGTCAGCCACGACGAAGCTTTTCTCGCGGCGATCGGCATAACCCGACGGTTGGAGCTTGGGTCGTCCTGAAGGCGAGTGGCGAAGGCCTGCATCTCGTGCCGCAGTATCTTCGATACCAGTCTCCTGACCCCGAACTCAGAAATTGGCGACCTTGCCCCAGACGGATGCGTGCAGGCGATCCGGGTGATAGGGCTTCGGATCGACGAGCGGCGCGTCGCCGGTGACGATGTCGGCGATGAGGTGGCCGGCGCCCGGGCCAATGCCGAAGCCGTGGCCGCTGAAGCCTGCGGCGAGAATGAAGCCGGGAACTTCCGACAGCTCGCCGATGGCCGGAACGCCATCCGGCGTGCTGTCGATATAGCCGGCCCAAGCCGCCGTGATCGTCGTCTTGCGCAGTTCGGGAAGCAGATCGAGCGCCCGCTCATGCGTCAGCCGGATGGTGGATGCATCTGTTGCGGGATCGAGGATGCGCATGCGCTCCATCGGGGATTTCTCATCGAGACCCCAGCGGGTGAGGCTTTCATGCCCTGAGCGAATACCCTCCAAACCGCCCGGGGAGAGACTTTTCCAGCGGCGCAGGAACATCGGTAGGAACTGCCGGGAGAAGCGTAGTTGTTGGGCGGTCGGGTCGATGCGACCGCGACCGCTGATCGCCAGCGTGTAACCACCATCGCCGCGCCGCGTGACGGAGATGGCGGCGGTGTGCAGCGCATCAGGAAGTCCCTCGGCGCCTGCCGAAACCGACAGGATGGACGAGCGGACCGAAGCTTGCGGAAAGCGAACGCCGAACTGCCGGCAGAAGGAAGAGGCCCAGGCCCCGCCGGCCATCACCGCAAGCTTTGTGCGGATCGTGCCCTTTTCGGTGACGACGGCGGAAAGACGGCCGCCTTCGGTCTCGATGCCGCGCGCCGCGCACATCTGGTGCACCGAACCGCCGAGAGCCAGGATTGCGCGAGCGACTGCGGGTGCCGCATTGGCCGGATCGGCAATACCGTCCGTCGGCGAGAAGACGCCGCCCTTCCAGATCCGGCCGGTGGCGCGGCCGCGTTCGCTCGCCTCTGCGCTGTCCAGCATGTGGGTGGTGACGCCGACGGTGCGGGCGAAATCCCGCCAGCGCGCCCATCCCGCCAGCTCCGCCTCGTCATTGCTCAGATAGAAGAGGCCACAGCGGCGAAAGCCGGTCTCCTCGCCGCTATCGGCGGCGAAGCGTTCCCAGAGATCGAGGCTCTTCGTCGCCATCGGCAGTTCGCGGGCGTCACGGTTTTGCTGGCGGCACCAGCCCCAGTTGCGGCTCGATTGCTCGGCGCCGATCCTGCCCTTTTCGATCAGCGCCACCTTCATGCCGCGCTTCGCCAGATAATATGCCGCGAAAACGCCGACAATGCCGCCGCCAATCACCACGGCATCGGCGGAAGCCGGCAAGGTCTCTGTCGTTTCGATGTGGCGCAGGGGTGCGGGCATGATTCAGCTCTCCGGAATTCTATCCCAATCTAGCCGCTTGTCGCCGGAGGCGTGACCGGAGTTTCGTCGCTTCCGGCATTTCATTCTGTGGTTGTCCATGACGGCAAACTATTATGCTTCAAAGACGAATTCCCTCGGCGATGGACAGCAAGGGGGGATGTGCTAAGTTTCCGGCATGCCGATTGCAGCATTTTATGCTGCCTTTGCCGATCCCTCGTACGAACATGGCAGACGCAACATGAAACTGGACCGTATCGACATCAAGATCCTCTACGAGCTTCAGAAGAACGGCCGCATCACCAATGTCGAGCTGGCGGAACTGGTCAATCTCTCGCCCAGCCCCTGCCTGATGCGGGTGAAGAAGCTGCAGGCCGAGGGCTATATCGACGGTTATTCGGCGCAGATCAATGTCGGCAAGCTCGGGCAGACCCTGACAGTCTTCACCGAAGTTACCCTCAAGAACCACCGGCAGATCGATTTCGCCCGCTTCCTGGCCGCCGTCGAGAAGGTGGACCAGGTGATCGAATGCCATCTGGTCTCGGGCGGCTACGACTATCTCCTGAAATTCGTCACCGCCGGCATCGGCGAATACCAGACGATCATGGAACGCCTGACCGACATGGACATCGGCATCGACAAGTATTTCTCCTTCGTCGTGCTGAAGTCCCCGATCGTCAAGGCGCACATGCCGCTGACCAGCCTGTTTCCGCTTTGAGGGGGAGGTTATTCAGTTGTCGCAGCCTGAGCGAAATGACGTGCTGAGGGCGCTTGCAGTCCTTAGAGTTTGTCAGGGAAAAGTGGATACCGGTTTTCCCGAAAAGACAAACGAAAACAAAAGAATTTAGAGTGTGTCAGGTTCAGTATGAACCTGACACACTCTAGCAGATACAGGATCTCGATTTTCTAACGACTGCTTTGCGCGCCCGTACCAGACGTTCGGGACTAAGGTTGCCTACCCAAAAACTGCTGTCGGCTTTTCTGGACTGGGCTCCAATCTTGCCAATCTAGTCGTTCGAAATCTAAGCAGCAGGTCGCTTACCGTCTTAGGCCATGTCAGCCAATCGCTCGTAACCCCCATTATATGCTTCGCTCTTCCGGCGGATCCGGGAGTGTTCAACGATCCTTTCGCGCGCGATCCCGCGGAACTCTTCGATCGAAGAGTATCCTTTGCGCTCCAGGTAATCGAGAAGATCGCTGGTCAGTTCCTGGATTAGATTGGTGCCGATGCCTCCGCTACCCTTATCTTCCATCGCGGCTGTGCAGACCTGCAGATTCCCTGCGCCATGCACGATGAAGTTGAAGGCTTCGCGAAAGCTCTTTATCCCACCGATGCCTGAAATCGCCTTGTCCGGGAAGGCGCGGGAGATGTCCGAAACGCGTTGCAAGGCCTGGTGCAAGATCGCCAGCCCTCCCAGGCCGCCGGACGTGACCAGACCGTCTACCTCGACTTCAAACTTCAGAGTCTCCGGGTCCATCAGCGGCAGGGACGGGAAGGTATTGCACAGCGAGATCGAGGCGGCGCCCGCATCATAGGCCGCCCGGGCTCCGTCGACGAGCGAGGAGGACGAGGGCGTCAGCTTCACCCAGATGGGCACGCTGACCGCTTCGGTCACGGCCTTGAGGATCGACCGGATAATGGTCTCGTCATTAGCGATATGCGCGCCCATGTCCTTACGGTCCATGTGAGGGCAGGACATGTTCAGTTCGATCGCATCGCATCCGGCGTTGACGACGGCCCGCGCCAGCCTGCGCCAGTTGTCCATCTCTGCTTCGGTCCCGGCGCCGGCCATGATCGAGCCAATGAGCATGCGGTCCGGATAGGTGGTCTTGATCTCCTCTAGGTCGGGAAGCCACAGATCAAGCGGCTGGTCCGAGATCAGTTCCCAGTTCCAGGAAGAGTGGGAAACCGTGTCAGGTCGCTTGTAGCGCGAGACATAGGGCTTCGTTTCGCTGGCGCGCTGATAGATCGTTTTCGGACCGGCGACGTTCTCCACGGGGTGCAGGCCGATTGTCTTGGTCACGACACCGCCCCAGCCAGCCTCGAATGCTTTCATGATTTTGGTTTTGCTTTCCGTCGGTGGCGCCGATGCCAGGACGAAGGGATTCACGAACGGAAGGCCAGTAAAAGTTGTAGCGAGATTGGATGTCATGGCTCACTCCAGGGTTCCAACAGGCAGGACCACCAATTTTTACCAACAAGTCAATAGTTTTCTCACCGCCCCCGGGCCGGCCTGCGCGTTTACGAAACGTATCGTCCACCGCCTGTTCGGAACGGATGACCAATCGAAACCAAGAACACTACTTCGCTCTAACGGCTGCTTTAGTTTGTCCTGTATCGAAAGCTGCCCGGTTGCTGTCGGCTCCATTTTGGGCCAATTACGTCCTCCTCGCCAACATCAGAATTCGCGCGATGCAGACGACGTCGCGCTATCCCCTGCGGACGTACAGCCCCCGCCCCGTACCGAAGCCCCCCTACTTCCGGCAGTAGGAGCGGACCAGTTCCGGGTCCTGCTGGAGGCCGTCGAGCCAGGTGGGGTCGAGTTTCGGAACGGAGGAGAACAGCAGTTGTGAATAGGGGTGCTGCGGGGCCTTCAGCGCCGCCGGGGTGATCTGTTCGACTTTCTTGCCGCCATACATCACCACGATCTCGTCGCAGATCGCCTCGACCACCGAAAGGTCGTGGCTGATGAAGACGTAGGAGAGGCCGAGTTCGCGCTGGAGTTCCTTCAGGAGTTCGATGACGGCTGCGGCAACCACGGTGTCGAGGGCGGAAGTTATTTCGTCGCAGAGGATCAGCTTGGGTTCGGCCGCCAGCGCCCGGGCGAAGTTGACGCGCTGCTTCTGGCCGCCGGAGAGTTCGGCGGGGTGGCGATGGCGCACCGAGCGGGGCAGGTGCACCATGTCGAGAAGCTGGTCGATGCGGGCATCGCGGGTTTTGCCCTTCATGCCATGATAGAAGGCAAGCGGACGCCCGAGGATTTCCTCGATGGGTTTGGCCGGATTGAGCGCCGTATCGGCATACTGGAAGACGATCTGCATCTCGCGAAGCTGGTCGCGCGTGCGTTCGCGGGCGCTTTTTCCCAGTTCGCGCCCGTCGAAGACGATGTTGCCAGCCGAAGCGGGAAGGATGCCGGCGATGGCGCGGGCCAGCGTGGACTTGCCGCAGCCGGATTCGCCGATGATGCCGAGGTTGCGGCCCTTCTCCACCTTGAGACTGACGGACTGTACGGCACGCATCAGCGGCAGGCCGTCCGACTGGAGCGGACCATAGCCGGCGATCAGCTCCTCGATGTCGAGCAGCGACCGGCTTTCCTCCGCCACCACCGTGTCAGCGGCGCGGGGCCGGGGTTCGAAGGCGGCCAGCAGTTCGCGGGTATAGGGATGTTTGGCATCGGCGAGGATGTCGGCGGTCGCGCCCACTTCCTGAATTTCTCCGCCCCGGAGCACGACGATGCGGTCGGCGATCTGGGCGACGACGGCGAGGTCATGGGACACATAGACGCCGGCGATCCTGTCCTTGCGCATGACGGACTTGAAGGCGCGCAGCACCTCGATCTGGGTGGTGACGTCGAGTGCCGTGGTCGGTTCGTCGAAGATCACCAGTTTGGGTCCGCCGATCAAGGCCATGGCCGCGGCGAGGCGCTGCAACTGGCCGCCGGAGACCTGATGTGGGTAGCGATTGCCGATGGTCTCGGGGTTGGGCAGGGACAGGGCGCGGAAGAGTTCGACTGCACGCTTTCGGGCTTCTTCCGGCGGCATCAGCTGGTGAATGCGGGTGACCTCGATCACCTGTTCCATGATGGTCGCGGCCGGATTGAAGGCTGCCGCCGCACTCTGCGGCACATAGGCGACCTCGGTGCCGCGGATTGCGGCGCGTTCGCGCTCGGACAGCGTCACCATGTCCTTGCCGTCTACGGAAACGCTGCCGCCGGAAATGCGGCAGCCGGTGCGGGCATGCCCCATCAGCGTCAGCGCGATCGTGGTCTTGCCGGACCCGCTCTCGCCGATCAGGGCGACGATCTCGCCTTCGGCGATATCGATGCTGACGCCCTTGATGATCTCGACCCGGCGGCCGGAATCTGTGGTCGCCTCGACCTTCAGGTCACGGATTTCGACGAGGTTGGCCATCATGCGCTCCTGTCTCGGATCTTCTTGGGCAGGTTGTCGATCAGCAGGTTGACGCTGATGGTGAGGCTGGCGATGGCCAGCGACGGGAAGATGACTGCCGGCGCGCCGAAGGGCAGGCCGCCGATGTTTTCCCGCACCAGCGCCCCCCAGTCGGCATAGGGCGGCTGGACGCCGAGGCCGAGGAAGGACAGGCCGGAGAGCAGCAGCACGATGAAGACGAAGCGGATGCCGAGATCGGCCAGAACCGGGCCGATAATGTTGGGCAGGATCTCCGAGCCGATCAGGTAGAAGATGCTTTCGCCGCGAATGCGGGCGACGGTGACGAAATCCATGGCGTTGACGTTGACCGCCAGCGCCCGGGCAAAGCGGTATGCGCCGGGAATATAGATGACCGACAGCGTCATGATGAGCACGGGGATGGACGAGCCGACGGCGGCGACCACCACAAGGCCGAAGAGCTTGCTCGGAATGGAATTCAAGGCATCGAGGAGACGGCTGAGCACGGTATCGAGCCAGCCGCCGGCAACTGCGGCGATCATGCCCAGCACCACCCCGGTGAAACAGGAAATGGCGACGGCAGCGAGCGAGATGCCGACGGTGTAGCGTGCGCCCATCAGGATGCGGGAGAACATGTCGCGGCCGAGATAATCGGAGCCTAGCCAGAGTTCAGAACTCATCGGGCCGAAATAGTCGTAGTCAACGATCTCGCCGACGGGATGGGGAATGAGCAGGGGCGCGAGGATCGCGATTGCCGCCCAGAGCGCGATGATCGAGAGACCGATGATGCCGACGAGGTTGAAGCGGTATCCGAACCGCGAGCCGGCCGGTCGTACGGAGGTGTTCGTATTCGTGGTCATCGGAGCCTCGGGTTGGAAAGGATTGCGATGATGTCGGCGGCGGTGATCAGGATCAGGTAGCCGAGGCAGAAGATCATGGCGCAGCTCTGGATGAGCGGCAGGTCGCGGGTCGCGACCGCATCGACCATCAGCTTGGCGATGCCGGGATAGTTGAAGATGGTCTCGACGATGATGACCCCGCCGAGCAGGTAGGAAAGCGACAGCGCCACCGCATTGACGATCGGGCCGAGTGCGTTGGGCAGGGCATGCTTCAAGACGATGCGCGGACGCGATGCGCCTTTGAGGAGCGCCATCTCGACATAGGGCGTGTTCAGCGTCTCGACCACAGCGGCGCGGGCCATGCGGATCATCTGGGCCGACACGACGAAGGTCAGCGTGATGACCGGCATGGCATAAACCCTGAGCATGTCGGAGATGGTGTGGACTTCATTGGCGAAGGAGAGCGCCGGCAGCCATTTCAGGTAGACGGCGAAGAGCAGCACGGCCGATGTCGCCACCATGAATTCCGGCACGGAGATGACCCCGATCGTCAGGATCGTCACGATGCGATCGTAGAGCGAGCCGCGCAGCATGGCGGCGGTGATGCCGAGGGTGAGCGCGATCGGAACGGAGAAGAGGGCGGTGACGCCGGCAAGCTTCATCGAGTTGACGAAACGTCCCGCGATCAGCTGCGCGACCGGCATGTCGTTGGCATAGGAAGTGCCGAGATCGCCCTGAAGCAGGCCGAGCCCCCAGCGAATGAAGCGGAACAGCGCCGGCTCGTCGAGATGCATGGCCTTGCGCAGGCCTTCGACCGCTTCCGGCGTGGCCGCCTGGCCGAGAAGGATGGTTGCGGTGTCGCCAGGCAGAAGGGCGGTGGCGAGAAAGACCGCGAGCGAAACGATCACCAGCGTGATCACCGCGATGAGCAACCTGCTCAGGACAAGGGATAGGACCCGGGAATTCATGTCGGCTCTCCCTAGAGCATTTCCAGCAAAAGTGTGTCACGGTTTTGCGTATGGAAATACGTAAAAACAAAGAGATAGAGTGTTCTCGCGATTCGGAGAAAAGCGGGAACGCTCTATGGTGTTCGGCGGTTGAACTATAACGCAAACGGGAAACGGACCGGGGATGAAAGTTCATCCCCGGTCGGCGTTTTCGTCAGGCTTCGAGCCAGACATATTCCGCGAAGGCGTAACCCATCATGCCGCCGAGCGGATTGGCTTCGAGGCCCTTGAGCTTGCCGCTGGTCGCATCGACGTTGGAGATGTAGGCCGGGATGATCGTGCCGGCTTCCTCGGCGACCATGACCTGCATGGCGTTGTAGATCTCCTTGCGCTTGGCCTGGTCGAGCGAGCCACGGGCCTCGATCAGCATCTTGTCGAACTTCTCCGACTTGTACTGGCTTTCGTTCCACGGAGCTTCCGAGGTGTAGAGCAGCGAGAACAGGATGTCCGGGGTCGGGCGCGGGTTGATGTTGCCGAAGTGGATCGGCGCCTTGAGCCAGTAGTTGTCCCAGTAGCCGTCGGAGGGAACGCGCTGCACGTCGAGCTTCATGCCGATGTCCGCGCCGGCGGCCTGGATGATCATCGCCATGTCGATCGAGGAAGTTGCTGCTTCCGAAGCGATGACCGGGATGGACTGGCCGAGCACGCCTGCCTTCTGGAACAACGCCTTTGCCTTGTCGGGGTCGAAGGTCTTCGGCTTCAGGTCGGCATTGTGGTAGAAGTTGGCGGGCGAGACCGGCTGGTCGTTGCCGACTTCACCGAGGCCGCGCAGCGCCGACTTGACGATCTGCTCGCGGTTGACGAGGTACTTCATGCCTTCGATGAAGTCCTTCTTGTCGCCCGGCGCCATGTCCATGCGAATGTTGAGGTTGGTATAGTTGCCGGAGGTG
This sequence comes from Rhizobium sp. ACO-34A, assembly GCA_002600635.1. Classification (NCBI taxonomy): domain Bacteria; kingdom Pseudomonadati; phylum Pseudomonadota; class Alphaproteobacteria; order Hyphomicrobiales; family Rhizobiaceae; genus Rhizobium; species Rhizobium sp. ACO-34A. The sequence goes on from CP021372.1 coordinate 220,784, forward strand.
GTCTTCGAAAGGATGAAGCCGTCCTGGCTCTCGATCAGGCGCATCGAGCGGGGGTTGATCGAGGCGGCGAGATGGATGTCGCCCGACAGCAGCGCGTTGACGCGGGCGTTGTCGTCGCTGATGGCGAAGAACTCGAAGGAGTCGACGTTCGGGCCGCCCTTCCAGTAGTTCTTGTTCTTGACGCCGACCGAGCGCACGCCCGGCTCGAACACTTCGCGCACGAAGGCGCCTGTGCCGTTGGCCTTGGAGAAGTCGGTGGTGCCGTCGGCCACGATCATGAAGTGGTGCATGGCAAGGATGGTCGGCAGGTCGGCATTCGGATTGGCGAGTTCGATCTCGACGGTTTCCTTGTCGACGGCCTTGAAGCCGGTCATCTGGGCGGCGATCTTGGCGACCTTGGAGCCGACGCCCGGATCGAGGTGACGCTTGAGCGAGAACACAACGTCGTCTGCGGTCAGCGGCTTGCCGTCGTGGAAGGTGACGCCCTTGCGCAGCTTCACGGTCCAGGTCTTGGCATCCTTGGATTCGATCGTTTCAGCCAGCTCCATCTGCGGCGTGCCGGAAACGTCGAGGAAGGTCAGACGGTTGTAGAACGAGCAGCAACGGACATAATCGGTCGACAGCGAGGCCTTGGCCGGGTCGAGCGTATCGGCGGTGGAGGAGGACCAGCCGGCAGCCTTCAGCGCGCCGCCGGAAACCGGCGTTGCTGCAACGGCATTGGTGGCGCGGCCGAGGATCATGCCGCCAGCCGACATGGCGACGCCGCCGGCCAGCATCAACTGCAGCAGTTCGCGGCGCGTGGCGCCCCGACGGATGGCGTTCTCGACCATCGCATCGTCGGACTTCGTCCAGTTCGTAATCTTGTCGCTCATGTCATTCCCCTTTTTCGTTTGGTTTTGCAGAGCGGCCGGCCGTTCGGCCGGGTCCGCTCCGAAGGCTGAAGTTCAGGCGCTTGCTTCTTTCACGGCGTCGGCAAGGCCGGCCATGGAGGTGAAGTGGTAGTCCGGCTTGGTAAACTCGGCGGGCTCGATGGTGCCGCCATATCCCTTCTGGGCGTGGCGACGCTCGATCCAGCAATTGGTCATGCCGAGCTTCCGGGAAATGCCGATATCGTGGTACTGGCTCTGGGCAACATGCAGGATGTCGTCCTTGCTGTTGCCTTCGGTGGCAACGAAGTCGAAGACCTTCTGGAAGAAGGCCGGATCCGGCTTTTCGGTGCCGGTATCGTCGGCGGTGAAGGCGGCATGGAAGGGATTGCCGAGTTCCTTCGAAAAATATTCGAACGCCCAGCGCCGCGCATTGGTCATGGCGATGAGCTTGTGGGTCCTGGCGAGGCTGGCAAGCGCTTCGGCGCTATCGGGAAAGCCCTTCCAGTTCTTTGCGGAATCGCGCAGCTGCTCTCCGTATTTCTGTTCGGCGGGAAGACCGAGCTTCGGCGCGATCGACAGATAAACGCGCACGAGATCATCCGGAAAGAGATCGGCGTCATCCGAATAACGCGCCGCCCGGTAGAGCGAGAGGGCTTCCTCTCCATCCACCGAAACACCAGCTTCGGCAGCGATCGCCGCCAGGCAATCCTTGATGCCGCCCTCGAAGTCGATGAGCGTGCCGACCACGTCGAAAGTCATGTATTTGAATTGCGAAAGGCTCTTTGCCACGGTCACGTTCCCAGTTCAGCACGCCTTTGACAGGCGTGGCGCAGAAGAAAATTCTGTTCGATGCGATGGCGGCGAAACCGCCGTTTAGGCCGGAAAGTCCCTCTTTTCTTGGGTTTTGTTACCCTTTCCGACCACCTCAGTTTGGCAAATGTGGCGCGCCGGATACTCCGAAAAGGAGTGGCAAGGCGGCACAAAATTCCGAATATGACAGCTCCGCGATATTTCGGGGGTTCGCGGAACCGTCTGCTTTCGCCTTGAGTCCGCTCAGGCAAGTGCTGCGCGGACGTCCGGATCCTCCAACGTCTGGTCCAGTGTGCGGCGGGTCCGCTCGATGATGGCGTCGATATCGGCGTCCGTGCAGCAGAGCGGCGGAGCATATCCGAGGATGCCGTTGGCGAAGGCGCGGATGACGAGGCCGTTGTCCCAGGCGCGGTCGAAAATGCGGCGTGCGGGTTCGGCCGCCGCCGGGAGCGGCGTCTTCTTCTGCTTGTCGACGACGAGTTCCACGGCGGCAAGCATGCCACGGCCTCGCACATCGCCCACCAGCGGGTGATCCCTCAAGCCTTCGAGGCCGGCCATCAGGCGGGCGCCGGCCTTCACGCCGTTTTCAAGAAGGCCGTTCTCATACAGCCGCAGCACTTCCAGACCGACGGCGGCACTGACCGGATGGGCGGAATAGGTGTAGCCGTGCCCGACCGCCGAAGCGCCGGCCGCATCGGCAATCACATCATACACCCGATCCGACATGAAGACCGCGCCCATCGGCACATAACCCGAGGTGAGGCCCTTGGCGGTGGTCATGAAGTCCGGGACGATTTCGTCCTCGGTGCAGGCGAATAGTGGGCCGGTGCGACCGAAACCGGTGATGACCTCGTCGGCAATGAAGAGGATGTCCAACTCGCGGCAGACTTCGCGCATGGCCTTCATCCAGCCCTTCGGCGGCACCAGCACGCCGCCCGAGCCCTGGATCGGCTCGGCATAGAATGCTGCGACGCGGTCGGGGCCGAGAGCCTCGACCTTGGCGCGAAGAGCCGCGACCGAAGCGGCAATGATCGCCTGCGGGTCCTCGCCGACCGGATTGCGATAGGCATAATGGGACGGAATCTTGTGCTGCCAGTCGAACGGCACGCCGAAGCCGGCATGGAAGGCGGGAAGTGCTGTGAGGCCTGCGCCGACCGTCGATGAGCCGTGATAACCCTGCTCGATCGAGATGAACTGGTCACGCTGCGGCTGGCCGCGGGCGATCCAGTAATAGCGGACGAAGCGGATGGTGCTGTCGACGGCATCCGAGCCGCCGAGGGTGAAATAGACGTGGTTGAGGTCGCCCGGCGTGCGTTCGGCGAGTTCCGCGGCAAGGCGGATGGCCGGTTCCGAGCCGAGGCCGAAATAGGCGGTCGCATAGGGCAGTTCGCGAAGCTGGCGGGTGGCGGCCTCGACGATGCTTTCATGGCCATAGCCGGCATTGACGCACCAGAGACCGGCAAAGCCATCGACCAGCTGCTTGCCCGATGCGTCGGTCACGGTCGCGCCGGAAGCGGAGGCGAGAACGCGAACGCCCTGCTTCTCATGGCCGCGATAGGAAGCGACCGGATGCACCAGATGGGCGCGGTCGAGTTCGATGAGGGAATTGCTGTACATGGCAGTCTCCGTTTCAGCCCAGCGCCTGGCTGGCGAGGGCGAATGTCCTGGTCGTGGAATTTTGTGCTGCGGGTCGCCGTGGGCGCTGCATGGCGATGCCGCCGCCGACATGCTGGAGGCCGAGCCCCGAGAGGAAGGGGCCAAGACTGGTATCCGAAGTCGTGTCGATGCGCAGGAAGGCACCCGGGCGGCTGGCGGCGAAATGGGAAATCAGCGCGCTTGCGTCCTCCGCGTCAGAGGCGACGACCGGCCCGACCAGTTCGCCGCGCCCGAAATCGCGCAAGGCCGCAAAGCCGCTGACCTTTCCGTCCTGTCGGATGACGGCGAAGCGGCCGACATTGGCGAGATAGGCGATCAGCCCTTCCCGGTCCGCGCCAAAGGCCTGCCGGTCGAGTTCGGCAATGGCCGGGATATCGGCCGGAGAGGCGGCATGAACGCTTGCCGGCGCGGCAACCTGCGCGACCGGTCCCTGAAATTGCAGGACGGTGCCGGTCTCCTCAAAACCGAGCTTCTGATAGAGGGGCAATCCTTCGGCGGTGGCGACGAGGCGCAAGGGGCGTTCGCCTGCCAGCGACAGGGCGGCGTCCATCAGCTTGCGGCCCAGCCCGCGGCCGCGCATGGCTTCATCGACGATGACCATGTTGATGGTGGCGCAATCGTTCTTGTAAGGCGTGACGAGCACGGTCGCGACGACGCGCCCGGTGTCATCCACGGCAACGACGCCTTCGCTGAGCGCGAGCGCCATCTGCCAGTCTTCAAGGCGATGAGGCCAGCCGGCCTGTCGCGAAAGGGCGAGCGCGCCCTCCAGATGACGAGGGTCGAAGGCCACGAGATCGATTTGACTTGTCTGCATGGGCAGTTCCTTGTTTGCTGCCCACAAGTCTCTGCGTTCGGCGCCGGAAGATCGTCTGAAGGCGGCTTCCGTCGCGGTATCTTTCGCCGTAGCACGGCGGGCTCGCCGCATCTTATGCTGAGGTCTTTATTGGCCAAGGCGACCTGCAGGCCCCTTAAGGTGGCCTTTTACCCCAATACGCCGCAACTCTCTGCCAAACCACGCTCGGGATACGAAACATTCTGCTTCAAGGCAGGCCAATTCAGTCGCGTCGTCGTCCCCGGTCCATCCTATGATCTGGGCGACGCATCTGGTCCCGCTCAATCGCAAGGATGAAAAGCATGAGCCACTTCCGCCCGAAATACATCACCTTCGACTGCTACGGTACGCTGATCAATTTCCAGATGGCGGAAGCAGCCCGCGACCTCTACAGCGCAGAGCTCGACGAGCCGCGCATGGCGGAATTCGTCAAGAACTTCGCGGCCTACCGCCTCGACGAGATCATGGGCGACTGGAAGCCCTATGCGGAAGTGGTCCACAACGCGGTCGAGCGCGCCTGCAAGCGCAACGGCGTCGCCTTCAGGGACGAAGACGCCAAGATGGTCTATGAGCGGGTGCCGACCTGGGGTCCGCATGCCGACGTTCCGGCAGGGCTTGCCAAGGTGGCCAAGGAAATCCCGCTGGTCATCCTGTCCAACGCGATGAACTCGCAGATCATGTCCAACGTCGAAAAGCTCGGCGCTCCCTTCCATGCGGTCTACACCGCTGAGCAGGCAAACGCCTACAAGCCGCGCTTCCAGGCCTTCGAATACATGTTCGACATGCTCGGCTGCGGCCCGGAAGACATTCTTCACTGCTCCTCGTCCTTCCGCTACGACCTGATGTCCGCGCATGACCTCGGCATCAAGAACAAGGTCTGGGTCAATCGCGGCCACGAGCCGGCAAATCCCTATTACGGCTATGTCGAGATCGCCGACATTTCCGGTCTTGCCGGCGTCGTCGGGCTTTAAAGGAAAGGCAAGACCCATGAAGTTCCTGTCCTACTGGCATGACACCGCCCCGGTCTTTTCCGGGGCCGCGCAAGGTCTGGTCGAAGGTCATTATGACGTGGCCGTGATCGGCGGCGGCTTCACCGGCCTTGCGGCGGCGCGGCAGCTCGCGAAAGCGGGAACGCGCGTGGTCGTGCTGGAGGCGGAACGGGTCGGCGCCGGCGCGTCCGGCCGCAATGGCGGCCACCTCAACAACGGGCTGGCGCACAGTTATCTCTCGGCCAAGGCCGAACTCGGGAAAGAACGCGCCATCGCCCTCTACAAGGCTCTCGACGATTCCGTCGATACCATCGAGGCGCTGGTGGCGGAGGAAGGCATCGACTGCAACTTCCGCCGCGCCGGCAAGCTGAAACTTGCCTCCAAGCCGCAGCATTTCGATGCGTTGGCACGCAATTTCGAGGCGCTGCATGCCGAGGCCGACCCCGATACGGCGCTTCTGAGCAGCGCGGACCTGAAGAGCGAGATCGGCTCGCCCTTCCATGGCGCCATGCTGTCGAAGAAGAGCGCGATGATGCATATGGGCCGCTATGTCGTCGGCCTTGCCGAAGCCGCCCGCCGCCACGGCGCGGTGATCCACGAGGATGCGGCCGTGATCGCACAGGGCAAGAATGGCGCACGCCACAGCCTGCAGACAAAGCGGGGAACGGTGACTGCCGATCAGGTATTTGTCGCGACCGGCGCCTATACCACGCCGAACTTCGGCTTCTTCCGCCGCCGCATCATCGCCGTCGGCAGCTTCATCATCGCGACCCGTCCGCTGACCGATGCCGAGGTGGCCGCGACGATGCCGGGCAACCGCACCTGCGTCAACACGATGAACATCGGCAATTATTTCCGCCTGTCGCCTGATAACCGGCTGATCTTCGGCGGACGCGCCCGGTTCTCCGCCACGTCCGACCAGCGTTCCGACGCCAAGAGCGGCGAGATCCTGAGGGAAAGCCTCGCCCGGATCTTCCCACAGCTCGCCAATGTCGAGATCGACTATTGCTGGGGCGGTCTGGTCGACATGACCAAGGACCGCTACCCGCGCGCCGGCTATCACGACGGGTTGTGGTATGCGATGGGCTATTCAGGCCACGGCGCCCAGCTTTCCACCCATCTCGGCATGATCATGACGGACGCGATCCTCGGCAAGTCCGACCGCAACCCGCTCAAAGGCCTCGACTGGCCGGCAGTGCCCGGCCATTTCGGCAAGCCGTGGTTCCTGCCGCTGGTCGGCATGTATTACAAGATGTTGGACAAGATCCAGTAAGTGGCCGAGGCTGCTGAGGTTGGGTGTTTTGAGCCAATGAGCGGACGTTGGCTCCGGTTAGGTAAGTAACCTAAACGGGGCCGGTGTTGACGATCCGGTATAGGCTTGTCTTAATATGTGGCTTCAGATGCTAGAAACCGCAGCTTCCAGTCACGAAAGACGATTTTCTCAGGTCGGACTACTGTCCAACGATAAACGAATGGTTTGACGATAGATATGGCTTGGCGCAATCAAGCATAGCCTCTCGTTCTTTAGAAACGCTTCCAACCTTAGCCTTAGCCACACGTGAAGCGGAGAAAACGCCAGCGGCCTTCGCACGGCGTATCGCTGTGCGAATAAGCCTTGTAAAAACTGTGCTTATAGTTCGCCGTCATCCTTCCTACAGAAAATCTGCAACTGTAAGATGATTCTATTCAAGTTGAAGGATCTGATTCGTGATCAATTTGAAAGAATACACACTCGCCGAATTTCTCTCAGAGCAAAGTAGCAATCACCGATCGGCATTGCCTATGGTGCACTCCACCGAAAGTGCCAATATCTGGAAACTTTTGACGGAGGGGAAAATTGCAGTCACTGCATGTGATACATTCCGAGGGGAAAATCTCGCATATTTTTTCCATGGACGGCCAGCATATCGGAAATTTTTCAAAAGCCCCCAGATGTGGGAACTCCCACTGGTTCTGATCATGAAGAGTACCTGTCTGATAAACATCAGGCGGATATTTCCTTTCGATTCTGGAGCTTTTCATTCGTCCCGCCTACCCTCCTATGTGTCCCGCTTCGAACATGAAGGGTACGAGGTGGCAAACCGCAAAGGGGCTATTGACCTTCTCATTGATATATTCTTTGGCGATGACAAAGCCTATTTTCACGGAAGGTCGAAATCTCGCGACGACATCACCCGGCGGAACGGGCTCAACGTCCGCCATGCGCAAGTCCTAGCTCTTTGCGCTCTCTACAATCGGGAGCAATTGGAAGCGGACGACCGCGCTCTCGCCATCGAGATACAGACTGATCAGGACGTCATCATCAAAGACAATCTGATGGGTGTTATACTACCAAGGCCTTATTTCGATGATTCAGATCTCAGGAAATTCTTCAAAGAAAATGGCGTAATTGTAAAGCAGTACGATACCTATCCAATCAATTCTGAGGGATATATCGCGGAAGTATATACTGCCGTCAAATCCATCTATGAAAAAAAGGGTTTGATAGATGGATAACTCCTACGAGATGATTGGTTGTCTAGATTTTGAGACTAATTCCTACGCCATTTCGGTCCCCGTTCTGCGAAGCAATCGTTCGAATTACCTCTACATACCAAAGACGGATCATCATTTTATCGTGACCGATTTCTATGAGGTTGAAGAGCTTGGTTATAAAATCCATTATATTCACGAAAGAAGGTTGGTCTCAATAAGCCAGAAGACGCCTGTTCCCATCCTTGATGGCGGAAGCGTTTATATAGTAGATGCCGATTGGACTGACGCGGAAATCCGTGGCAATTGCCCTGGGATGGACAACGAAACGGTTAAAGCTTTCGTGTCTCTGCGGGCGCGGATAGCGGCGAAATCCACTAAAGTTGTGTACGATCAGATTGGCAACGATATTGAAGATCTACTGGTCGATCCCGTACGGTCGAAATACTGGATTTCCCGATTCTCTGCCTTGGTCCGATCCGCCTTCGAAAGCGGTCGACCGGATTCTACTTTAGTAGAAATGATGGAGGCCGCCCGGCTCACATGGATGGAGAAGTATGCGACAAAAACGTCGCTGAAACTCGTCACCGATTTGATGCAGGTTCAAAACCTCACTCTTCAGGGGGCTGCAGCCAAGAAAATCCTCCTCAGGAGATTCGAGGGCATTTTGATGACGAAAGGAATCAACCTGCCTGCCACTGAACTTCAGGCACATCGGAAATTGTTTCCGGAAGGCATACTGCCTGCAATCCGGGCGGAGGGAGACCAGTACGAATATTGGCGTCGGGGAACGGCAATATGCAAAATGGTCAATGACCAACTTTATAAACTTCTAAACCCATCCGGTAGTCTAAACCGACCAGCAACGGATACCTCGAAATGGAGTTTGTCCGAGTTAAAGCGCCTTCTGTCTATTTTCGAGGTTTTAGGAGGCGACGATCTGCTTCTTGATCAAGCCGCGGGTTTCTTCCAACCTTTGTTCGACACATTCCTAGAGAACCTAGACGATGTCGTAGGAAATAGGGAGGACTGGCGGCGTGTAATTCACGCAAACCGCTCCGGCTGGATTTTCAAAGACACGTTGTCCAGAATATTTAGTTTCCATCCAGAACGACGCCCAGCCTCCGAGGAGGATTGGCTGAAGCTATTTGCTAAGATCGATATCCATGTTCGAAAAACTGTAATTTTACAAAAGATAATTTCACCCCACCTCCGCAAAGTGCCGGAGGATGATATAGCGTTCGACAGCTTAGACTATAACCTTCTTCATGCGATGAAGTTATCTGAATCTAAACGAGATATACTTGTATTCACTTCATTCTTGGACAGATCAGCAAGGTAGCACGTTTTCGCATAGGAGAAATTGTGCCAGTTGCGTGCTGCTTTCGGCACGATACGGTCGAATACGCCAATCTGGGTTTGTCCATGATTGTGTTTCGCTAGCGGTGCTTTTGGGCTCGAAGTCGTTCTGTCAGTGGGCGAACATTTCATGTCCGTTTAGGGCTCAAAATCAGAAGCCGCGCTCTCGTCACGCGCGGCTTCCGCGAAGAACCTGCATTGGCTCTTTCCCGCATCGGCCCACCGACAACTTCAGGCGAGGCCGCCGATGTGGAAGGTTTTCATTTCCAGATATTCCTCGATGCCGACCTGGGCGCCTTCGCGGCCGAGGCCGGATTGCTTGACGCCGCCGAAGGGGGCGACTTCGGTGGAGATCGCGCCGGTATTCAGGCCGACCATGCCGAATTCCAGCGCCTCGGCGACCTTCCACGAACGCTTCAGGCTCTCGGTATAGAAATAGGCGGCGAGGCCGAAGGGCGTGCCGTTGGCAATCGCGATCGCTTCCTCATCCGTTTCGAAGCGGAAGAGCGGCGCGACGGGGCCGAAGGTCTCCTCGCTTGCCAGCAGCATTTCGGTGGTCGCGCCGGTCAGCACGACAGGCGCGGTGTATTGCGGTCCCTCGGGCATTGCGGGCTTCTGCGTCACGACCTTCGCGCCCTTGGAAAGAGCGTCTTCCACATGGCGGTTGATCTTGGCGATGGCCGCCTCGTTGATCATCGGGCCGATGGAGATACCCGGCTCTGTGCCGGGGCCGACCTTCATCGCATTGACGCGCTCCGAAAGCTTGGCTGCGAAAGCATTGTATACGCCGGACTGGACCAGGATACGGTTGGCGCAGACGCAGGTCTGGCCGCCGTTGCGGAACTTCGAGACGAGCGCGCCTTCGACGGCAAGATCGAGATCGGCGTCGTTGAACACGATGAACGGCGCATTGCCGCCGAGTTCGAGCGAGAGCCGTTTGACGCTTTCGGATGCGCCTCGCATCAGCAGCGAACCGACGCGGGTCGAGCCGGTGAAGGAGATCTTGCGGACCGTCTCGTTGGCCATGATCTCGTTGCCGATTTCCGTCGGCATGCCGGTGACGATGTTGACGACACCGGCCGGGATGCCGGCGCGTTCGGCGAGCACGCCGAGCGCCAGCGCCGAATAGGGCGTGAACTCGGAGGGCTTGATGACCACGGTGCAGCCGGCGGCAAGTGCCGGGGCCACCTTGCGGGTAATCATCGCGTTGGGGAAGTTCCACGGCGTGATGATGCCGCAGACGCCGACCGGTTCCTTCAGCACCACGATGCGGCGGTCCGGCGTCGGTGAGGGGATGGTCGTGCCGCCGATGCGGCGGGCTTCCTCGGCGAACCATTTGACGAAGGACGCGCCGTAGCGGATTTCACCCTTGGCCTCGCCGAGCGGCTTGCCCTGTTCGGTCGTCAGGATCAGGCCGAGATCATCGACATGGGCGATCATCAGGGCAAACCAGGCCTCGAGCAATGCAGCCCGTTCGGCATGGGTCTTCCGCTTCCACGCGGGGTAGGCGGCATTGGCCGCCTCGATTGCCGCGCGGGTCTCGTCGCCACCCATATCGGGCACGCTGCCGATGGCGGACTGGGTGGCCGGATCGATCACGTCGACGGTCTTGCGGGAGGCCGCATCGACCCATTTGCCGCCGATGAGGCCCTGCTGGCGGAAGAGGCCCTTGTCCTTCAGGTTTTGCATGTCTTGTCCTCGAATATCAGGAAAGCGCCGCAAGCACTGCGGCGGTGATGACGTTGGTCTTGTCCTTGCCCGGCACGGTGCCGATGCCGCGGGCCGTGGTCTGTTCCAGCGCCGCCATGATGCGGGCGGCGGCGTCCTTTTCGCCGAGATGATCGAGCATCATGGCAGCCGACCAGATGGTGGCCATCGGGTTGGCGATGCCGAGATGGGCGATATCGGGAGCCGAACCATGCACCGGTTCGAACATCGATGGAGCGGAGCGGTCCGGGTTGATGTTGGCGGAAGCCGCAAAGCCGAGACCGCCCTGGATGGCGGCACCAAGGTCGGTGAGGATATCGCCGAAGAGGTTGGAGGCGACTACGACGTCAAGGCTTTCCGGGGCCATGACCATGCGGGCGGCCATGGCGTCGATGTGATAGCTGGTGACCGTGACATCGGGATATTCGGCGGAAAGCTCCTTCGTCACCTCGTCCCAGAATACCATGGAATATTTTTGGGCATTCGACTTGGTGATGGAGGCGAGCTTGCCGCGCCGGGCGCGCGCCTGCTCGAACCCGAAGCGCAGGATGCGCTCGACGCCCTTGCGGGTGAAGATCGAGGTTTCCACCGCCACTTCGTCCGCCGTGCCCTGATGCACACGCCCGCCGGCGCCGGAATACTCGCCCTCGGTGTTTTCGCGGATGCAGAGGATATCGAACTTGTCGGCCTTCAATGGTCCCTGCACGCCGGGCAGCAACCGGTGCGGCCGGATGTTGGCGTATTGCACGAAGGCCTTGCGGATCGGCAGGAGTAGGCCATGCAGCGAGACCGAATCCGGCACCTCCGCCGGCCAGCCGACGGCTCCGAGCAGGATGGCGTCGAAGCCGCGCAGCGTCTCGATGCCGTCTGCCGGCATCATCGCGCCGGTTTCCTTGTAGAACTTGCAGGACCATGGAAACTCGGTGCTTTTAAGAGCGAAGCCCGCGTCGCCGGAAACCTTTTCGAGCACTGCCCAGGCTGCCGCGGTGACATCACGGCCGATGCCGTCGCCGGGAATGAGCGCGATGGAATATGTCTGCATGGGAAAAGACCTTGTGGTGTCAGAGACTGATGAGGACGCTCTTGCTCTTGCGGTTGGCGAGATAGGCGTCGCGGCCGAGATCCTTTCCGATTCCGGAGCGTTTGTAACCCCCGGTCGGCAGGATGTGATCGCGCGAGCGGCTGTAGCGATTGACCCAGACGGTGCCTGCTTGGATCTGGCGGGTCAGGCGGATGGCGCGGGAGAGATCGCGGGTGAAGATGCCGCTCGCCAGCCCGTAGGTCGGGTGGTCGGACAGCGCCAGCGCTTCTTCCTCCGTGGTGAAGGTCTGCATGGTCAGAACCGGCCCGAAGATCTCCTCAGTCACGGCGGGTGAATCCTGCCGGACATTGGCGATCAGGGTCGGGGCGTAGAAATAGCCTTCGCCCTCCATCGACACACCACCGGTCAGGCATTCGCCGCCAGCGGCAACCGCAGCCTGCACGATACTGTCGATGCGGCCGCGCTGGCGCTCGGAAATGATCGGAGAATACTGGCTCGCTTCGTCCCAGGTCGGGCCGGGGCGTACGGTCTTCATGCGGGCGACAATGGCCTCGACCAGAGCATCGGCCACACTTTCCTCGACGATCAGGCGCGAACCGGCAACGCAGGCCTGTCCGGCATTGGAAAGAATGCTTCTGGCAATCTCGTCGGCCGCCTTGCCGAGATCTGCGTCGGCAAAGACGAGCTGCGGGCTCTTGCCGCCGAGTTCCAGCGTCATCGGCTTCACCCCGGTACGGGCGATATTGGCCATGATCGCGGAACCCGCGCCCGTCGAGCCGGTAAAGGAGATCTTGGCGATATCGGGATGTCCGGTGATCGCATTGCCGGTGGTCGGGCCGTCGCCCAGCACGATGTTGATGAGACCCGCCGGGATGCCGGCGCGCACGGCGAGTTCGGCGAGATAGACGGTGGAGAACGGCGTCATTTCGGAAGGTTTCAGCACCACCGCATTGCCCGCCGCCAGCGCCGGACCGAGCTTCCAGCCAGCCATGGAGACCGGAAAGTTCCACGGCGTGATGGCGCCGACCACGCCATAGGGCTCAGTCATCACCATGCCGAGACTGTTGTCGTCGGTCGGCACGAGATCACTGCCTTCCTTGTCGGCGAATTCGGCGAAGAAGCGGATCTGCTCGGCGGTGATGGCGATATCGCCGGCGACGAGATGGCCGACGGGCCGGGTGGAGGAAAGCGCCTCGAGTTTGGCGAGCGTGGCCGCCTCGGCTTCGATCAGGTCGGCCCAGCGCTGCATCGCCTTGGTGCGTTCGCGGGGGCGCACACCGCCCCAGTTGCTGGCTTTCAGAGCCTTCTTCGCGGTTTCGACGGCGCGGTCGACGGTTGCTTCGTCAGCCAACGGGCAGCCGGCATAGGCCTTGCCATCGGAGGGGCGATGCATGTCGATGACGCCACCGGCTTCCACCAGCCGGTCGCCGATGAAATGGCCGACGGGCAGCGGAAGGGTATCGGGATCGAAACTGAGGGTCATGACGCGCACCTTTGAAAGCCTTTGGGCAAAAGTAGCGGCAGGCTATGAGCAGCATGCGTCGAGTGGGGTGTCGGACGCGAATGAAAATCCTGTTTTACCGGCGAGGGGCAGTGCAATCTTCCGCCGCGGCGAAGGAGCGCCGGAGGCTTTGCAGGAAAGCCGAGATGAAACGGGACTTAGGCCGCTGCTCGTTGATCGAAATCGAGACGCGCGTGGTGACGACCGGCTCGAAGCGCCGGGCGACGATGCCCTCCCCGCCCTGAAGCACCGCGAGGCCATCGACCACCGCGACGCCCAGCCCCTGTCGCACCAGCGGCAGCGCACCTACGGATGAGGCGATCTGGATCGCGACATCACGGATGAGGCCCCTGGACGCGAAGGCTTCGTCGAGCGCCGGCCCGACTTCCTCGGCATGGGACCCGTAGGAAATCAGCGGCACGCCCTCGAGAAGCTCCGGCGTGATGACCTCATGGGCGGCGAGCGGATCGCCCTCCCGCAGCACCGCCACCATCGGCGTCGCACCCAGCGCCTCCACCCGCACACTGGGAGCCAGAATGGCCGAGAGCGTCACCGCGACATCGACGTCGCCGATGGTCAGGGCTTCCGCGATCTCGCGCTTCGGGAGCGTGTGCAGATGGATCTTCACCTCCGGATGACGGGAGCGGAAATCCCCGAGTGCCGGCGGCAGCACCGAATAGGCGAGCGGCAGGCTCGCGCCGATCCGCAAAAGTCCGATCTTGTTGGCGCCGACATCGCGGGCAAGCGTCTTCAGCGCCTCCATCTGGCGAAACACGCGATCCGCATCGGAAAACAGCAGATGCGCCTCCATCGTCGGCACCAGCCGTCCGCCGATCCGCTCGAACAGCGCGTAGCCGAGCTGGTCTTCCAGCTGCAACAGGAGCTTGCTGACGGCAGGTTGCGAGATACCGAGCGAATTGGCCGCAGCGGTGATGGTGCCGTCGCGCATGATCGTCCGGAAGATCTCGAGCTGGCGGACATTCATGGAACGGCGTTTTCTCCGGGGTCGGTGCTTGGCTCAGAGACCGTAACGGATTTTCATCTCCTGAAACAGGCCGTGCATCTGGTCGGCGACCGGCCGGATGTCGGAGCCGAACTTTTCCACCGCCTCGAAGATCCGGTGCTTCAGGAAGAAGCGCCAGCCGACGGGCGCGGTCGCGAGGAAGCCGGTCAGAAGATCGTAGCGCTCGTTGGTCCAGACGGCCTCGAATGCCAGGCGTTCCGCGCCGTAGGTGATGACCGCGGGCCGCGGGTCCACCGGCCGGCCGACGCGGATGCCGGCCGTTTCCGCCTCGTCCACGCGGCGTTCGCGGAGGGCAACGCCGTAGTCGCGCCTTGCGCTTTCCTCGCTGACCGCCCCCTTCAGGACATCGTCCAGAACGGCCGCGGGATCGCGCAGGAAGGGGTCGCCCCAGCCGCCGGCACCCGGCCCGACGACGCGGATCACATCGCCCGGACCGCAGTGGACGACATCGGTATTGCCGAGCGACACCTCGTCGGCACGGCCGGGATTGCGCAGGAAGCGGGACACCGTGCCGGCCTTTGCGCCGTTCACGCCCCAGGCGGGCATGATCGAGCGGTTGCGGTTTCTAGCCGTCACCACGGTTTCGGGCGAGGATACCTCGAATTCCATGACGGCAGACAGGCCACCGCGATGACGGCCCGGTGCACCGCTGTCGGGTTCCAGCCCGTAGCGCAGGAAACGGATCGGCACTTCCGCCTCGCTGATCTCGATGGGCGTGTTACGCAGGAAGCCTGTGGCTCCGCCCGCCCCGTCGCTGCCATCGCCGAAGGGCGTGCCGCCGCCACCGCCGCCGACCGGGCCGATGGAAGCCATGACCGGGCGGCCGTTGCGACCGCTGGTCTTGATGTTCATGATCGCATTGCCGCCGGGGGAGGCGGCCGGCATCAGGTCGGGAAGCGCCTGCGCAAACGCGCCGACCGTGACGATCTGCGTCATGGCGCAGGTGAGCGAGCGCATGCCGACGGCGGCCGGCCGCTGGCAATTGACCACCGATCCCTCGGGCAGGATGGCGCGGGCCGGGCGCAACGTGCCGGCATTCAGAAGCAGGCTGTTATCCAGTGTGTAGAGCACGTAGGTCAGGCCGACCATCACCAGCGGATGGCGCTCGCGCCCGCCGGTCGGCATGTTGAGCGACGAGCCGAGCTGCGGATCGGAGCCGGTGTAATCGAGAACGATCTCGTCGCCGCGCACCTTCAGCGTCAGCGCAACACGGCAGGGCTTGCCACCGACGGAATCCTCATCCGCATAGTCGGCGAAGAAGTAATCGCCGTCCGGCACACGCGTCAGGATCTGGCGCACCTGTGCTTCGGCATAATCGAGGATCTGCTCGACACCCTCGATGAAGGTGTCGAAACCGAAGCGTTCGATGATTTCCCGGATCTTGCGTTCACCGACATTGACAGAAGCGATCTGGGCGTGGAGGTCGCCGAGGTTCTGGTACGGTAGGCGAACATTGGCCCGGATCATTTCGGGAATGAAGGGGTTCAGTACGCCCTTTTCAACGAGCTTGACCGGTGGAATGCGCAGGCCTTCCTGCTCGATCTCGCTCAGCGAACGGGAGAGCGAGGCCGGCACCGCGCCGCCGACATCTGTGTTATGGATGTGGCCAACGACGAAGCAGGCGATGCGGCCCTCGTGAAACACCGGCTTCCAGATATGGATATCCGGCGAATGGGTGGCGACGAAGCCGTTATAGGGATCGTTGGTGATGCAGATATCGCCTTCCGCATAGTCGTCGAACATCTCAAGCAGCGGCGCATAATCGATGCCGCTGTACCATGGCGCGCCGAACTGGCGCGGATTGGCGAAGGCCAGCCCCTCGCGGGTGACGATCTGGCAGGAAAAGTCTTCCGTTTCCTTGACGAAGGCCGAATGGGCGGTGCGCATCAGCGTGAAGGCCATGGCGTCGGCTGCGGCGGCACAGAAGTTGGCGAGAACTTTCAGGTTGCGGCGATCGATGGCCATGTTCATAGCTCCGACTTGGTGATGACGAGGTTTCCGAGGCGGTCGACGCAGACCTCGAAACCGGGCGGAACGACCGTGGTCGTATCGTCCTGGGCGATGATGGCGGGGCCAAGGAATTCATGGCCGGCGGCGAGTTCTTCGCGGCGATAGACGCCGGTGACCCAGGTACGCCCCTTGAACCAGCCTTCGACATGGAAGCGCGGTTCGGCTGGTCCCGTTGCCTCCGGGGCCGGCTGCAGGACGAATTTCGGCGTTGCGCCTGAGATGACGAGCCTGAGGCTCACCATCTGTACGGCGGCCGTCTCGTCTGAATGGCCGTAAAGCCTTTCGTGTTCGCTGTGGAAGGCGCCGGCAACCACAACAGCCGCATCGCCGGAGGTGAGCCAGACGGCGTCGAGCGGGGTCTCGATCTCGAAGGACTGGCCGAGATAGCGCATGTCGGCCGAAAGTCGGATCTCGCCTTCTTGCGTGTGACCCTGCGCCTTCAGCCAGTCTCGTGCGGCGGTTTCGAGTTCGGAGAACACCGGAAGCAATCCCGCGATGCCGGCTTCGTTCACTTCGCAATAGGTGGTGCGGATGAAGTCGTTCTTGAGGTCGGCAATCAGGCCGCCCAGCGCTGAAACCACACCTGGCGTCGGCGGCACGACCACACCCTTCATGTCGAGTTCGCGGGCGAGGAAGCAGGCGAGCATGGCGCCCGCGCCGCCGAAGGCGAACAGGTGGAACTCCCTGGGATCGATGGCAAAGCGCGAGACGAGTGCGCTCACTTCGGCATACATGCCGGAAACCGATATATCGATGACGCTGCCCGCCAATTCCTCGACGCTGGTGGAAAGCTGGGCGGCAAGCGGTGCAAGCGCCGCCCGCGCCGCCGCATGGTCGACAGTGACCGCACCGTAGCCCAGCGGCATGTGGCCGATCAGGTTGGAGGCGGCCATGGCGTCGGTGATGGTCGGCTTGGTGCCGCCGCGACCATAACAGGCCGGGCCGGGCGTCGAGCCGGCGCTTTCCGGGCCGACCTGAAGGAAGCCGAGCGGATCCACCCAGGCGACCGAGCCGCCGCCCTGTCCGACAGAACTGACCGAGACCGAAGGAACATGGATCTGGAAGTCGCCGATCAGTTCGCCGACGCCGTATTGCGTAGTGCCGTCGACGATCACCGCGACATCCGCGCTGGTACCGCCGATATCGAGGCTCATGATCCGGTCGAAGCCGCTCGCCTT
The DNA here is from genome assembly GCA_002600635.1 of Rhizobium sp. ACO-34A. Classification (NCBI taxonomy): domain Bacteria; kingdom Pseudomonadati; phylum Pseudomonadota; class Alphaproteobacteria; order Hyphomicrobiales; family Rhizobiaceae; genus Rhizobium; species Rhizobium sp. ACO-34A. The sequence goes on from CP021372.1 coordinate 238,233, forward strand.
CGCCAGATAGCCCGCGCCGATGACGCCGGAGGCCGTTCCCGAAAGGATCATCTGCACGCATTCGGCCCGGGCCTGGTCGATGCCCATCACGCCGCCATTGGTCTTGGTGATGAGTAGCGGGCAGGCGACGCCGCGGCCGCGCAGGACGGTTTCGAAGCGGTCGAGATAATGGGCGACGCGCGGCTGCACGTAGCCGCTGATCACGGCGGTAATGGTGCGCTCGTATTCGCGGATGATCGGCCATGTCTCGGCCGAGGAAACGACCGGCAGGCCGGGAGCGAGACGCTCGATCATCGCCTTGACGGCCCGTTCGTTCGCCGGATTACGATAGGAGTGAAGGAAGGAAATGACGATGCCCTTGCAGCCGGCGGCAAGCGCTTTTTCGACGGCGCGGGCGACATCGTCTTCGACAGGCATCTCTGCAATCTCGCCGGTCGCCAGCGTGCGTTCCGCAATGCCAAACACCCGATCGCGACGGATCAGCGGTTCGGGCCGGACGGAATAGAGATTGTGGATCTGCGGGATCTTGAGGCGCGCAATTTCCAGCACGTCCTCGAAATTGCGGGTGGTGAAGAGCGCGATGTCATGGCCGTTGCGCTGGATCACGGTGTTGACGCCAACCGTGGTGCCATGGGTGAAATAGGCGATCTCGGTGGCGTCCATGCCGTCGCGCGCCTTCAGCGTGTCGAGCGCCAGCAGGATTTCCTCGCCCGGTGCGTCCGGTCTGGAGAATACCTTCAGCGTCGAAAGTCTCCCCGTGTCCTCGTTCAGCACCGCGAAGTCCGTGAAGGACCCGCCGACATCCACACCGATCCGATAAGTCATGCCGCTCTCCTGTCGTTGGCATGACTGTCGCATCGGGTTTATGACACCACCACCGAATATCGATGGGGAAACCATAACCGATGGTTATGGACATAAAGCAATTCCAGCAAAAGTGGGAACCGGTTTTGTGTCCGGAATTGCGTGAAAACAAAAAGGTAGAGCATTGAAGGCGGTTCCGCTTTCGCCGGAAATGCTCTACTCGGGCTTGGGGACCGTCATGTAGTATTCTGGATGAGGAGCAGGCCGGTAGCCGGCCTTCTTGTAGACGGCGTGGGCGTCCTTCGTCGCGAGCATCCAGCTTGTGACGGTGGCAAGCTCCGGATGATTGCGGATCTCCAGCGCCAGCCATGAGGCGAGACCCTGGCCGCGATGGGCGGGCAGGGTGAAGACGTCGCGGAGATAGGCGAAGACGGCATAATCCGTCACCAGCCGGCCGAAGGCGGCAAGCGTGGCGTCCGGGGCGTAGATGGCCACGGGCAGGGAGCCTTCCAGCGCCCTCTCCAGTTGGTCGAAGGTGAGGTTGCGCGCCCAGTAGGACTCGTTGACGAGGAAGCGATGGATCTCGGCCGTGTCGATCCGGCTCCGGTCCGTGCTCAGCGTATAACCCTTGCGGGAAGCCTCGAAGATGACCTTGTCGCGCAACATCGCAATCACATGACCGTAACGTAGATTTTCCGAACGGTTTCTATCGTCTTCCAGACCCCGACGAAACCCGGCTTCATGACGAAGCTGTCGCCGGCCCTGTAGACCACCGGCTCGCCGCCTTCCGGGGTGATTTCGACGACGCCCGAGATGATGTGGCAGAACTCGAAGGTCTCGCCCTTGATGGAGCGGGTTTCGCCTGGAGTCGCTTCCCATACGCCGGTATGGATCATCTCGCCGCGGGCGACATCCTGCGCCCAGGTCTTGAAGGCGGGATTGCCGGCGATCAGGCGTTCCGGCAGCGGGCTGGATTCGCGCGGGGCGGTGGCGGGATTGGTGTCGATGGTCTTGAGCAGGGACATGCTGTTCCTTTCGGGGTGAGGGGAAATCAGTAACCGCGGGTCGGGTCCACGAGCCCGATGGGATCGAGGCCGGCCCTGTAGCGCCTGACGTTTTCGACGACAGCGCGGGCGGCGGTTTCGGGCTGGGTGACGCTCGCAACATGCGGGGTCAGCAGGATTTTCGGATGCGACCAGAAGGCATGGCCGGCCGGCAGCGGCTCGGGATCGGTGACGTCGATCACCGCGCCGGAAAGATGGCCCTCGTCGAGTGCCGCGGTCAGCGCATCGTGGTCGAGCTGTGGTCCGCGCCCGACATGGACGAGACCGGCGCCAGCGGGCAGTTGGCGGAAAAGGGCAGCATCGAGAAAACCGCGAGTCTCCGGCGTCAATGGCAGCAGGCAGACGAGAATGTCGGTCTCCACCAGCATCGCCGCAAGCCCTGACGCGCCGCTGTGGCAGGTGACGCCCTCGATTTCGCGCGGGCTGCGGCTCCAGCCGGCAAGCGGAAAGCCGAAGGGCTTCAACCGTTCCAGCACGGCGGTGCCGAGCATGCCGAGACCGAGCACGCCGATCCGGCGCTCGCCCGCCTGTGACTGCGCCAGCATCTGCCATGTCTGGCGGCGCTGCTGGTCGAGATAGGCTGGAAGGTTGCGATGAAGGGCAAGCACCGCCAGCGTCACATATTCCTGCATCATGCGCACGATGCCATCTTCGACCATGCGAACCACTTTCACATGCGGCGGCACGGCATCGATACGAAACTGGTCCACGCCGGCGCCGATGGAAAAGAGGACTTCCAGATTGCGGTAGCGCGCGAGGTTTTCCGGAACCGTCCATGTGATGAGGTAGCGCACCGCATCGGGATCGACGGTCGCCGGGTCCATCGAAAACCGCACATCGGGCAGATCGCGCGCGAAGGTTTCGGCGAAGATCGCACCGCGTTTCGCATCGGAGTTGAATAGAAACGTCATTTCGGTCGCATTCCCTCGTTCGTCAGGCCCGGCAGCGGGCGGCCAGCGCCCCGATCATCGCGCGGCAGGATTGCAGTTCCTCGATCAGGATGAATTCGTCCGGCTTGTGGGCGCGGCCGATATCGCCCGGACCGCAGATGATCGCGTCAATGCCGGCCGCCTGGAACAGCCCGGCCTCGGTGCCGTAGCTGACTGCCGCGAGCGGAGGCGTTGCCGTGAGATCGGCGAGCAAGGCGGCGAGCGGAGCGTCGGCGGCAAGCGACAGCGCCGGGTAGCTGCTGGTCTCGACCCAGTCGACGGCGAAGCCGCGGGAGGAAAGGGCGCTGGCGGCGGCCTTCACCGGCGCGAGCAGGGCCGTCGGATCGACGCCGGCAATGGCGCGGGCCTCAAGTTCGGCGACGCAGCTGTCGGGAATGATGTTGACGGCCTGTCCGCCGCTTATCGTGCCGACCTGAAGCGACGAATAAGAAGGTTCGAAGGCCGTATCGAACGGCCCCTGCGTCAGCCGTTCGGCCTCCTCGACCGAGGCCGTCAGGATGGTGGCCATGGCATGCACGGCGTTGAGGCCGAGGTCGGGCCGCGAGGAGTGGCCGGAGCGACCGCCGATGGTGACACGCGCGGCCGCCTTGCCCTTGTGAGCGAGGATCGCGCGCATGTTGCTTGGCTCGCCGATGATGGCGCCGGCAGGTGTCGCGCAGAGTTCCGGCAGTCTGGCGAGCATGTGCGGCACGCCGCGACAGCCGGCCTCCTCGTCATAGGAAAAGGCGAAATGGATCGGCCGCGCCAGCGGTGCCGCCGCAATCTCGGGAACGGCGGCAAGCACGGCCGCGAGAAAGCCCTTCATGTCGGAGGTGCCACGGCCGAAAAGGCGGCTGCCTTCGGCGCGCAGGCGGAAGGGATCGGAGGTCCATTCCGGTTCGCCGGCCGGAACGACATCCATATGGCCTGAGAGCACGTAGCCGGGAATATCGGCCGGGCCGATGGTGGCGAAGAGGTTGGCGCGATCGCCTTCCGGCCCGCCCAGCACATGGACGCGCGCGCCATGGCTTTCGAGGTAATCGCGCACCCAGCCGACGATTGCGCCGTTCGGCGTTCCGACGACTGAGGGGAAGGCGATGAGGCGTTCGAGGATTTCCGTGGTCTGCATCGTCACCTCACAGCATGCCCGGCTTGCCGAGATCGGTGCCGTCGATCATGCGTTCATATCGATAGGGCTTCGGATCGACGCAAGGCTTGTCGCCGCAAACGAGATCCGCCACCAGCTGGCCGGCCGCCGGGCCGATGCCGAAGCCGTGGCCGCTGAAGCCGGACGCGATGAAGAGCCCCGGCTGTGACGCAACGGAGGAAATGACCGGAATGGCGTCCGGTGTCGAGTCGACCATGCCACCCCAGCTTTCCGCAACCCGGATGCCCGCAAGCGCCGGATAGATCTCCTGAAGCTTCCTCAGGCCCTTGGCGACCAGATGCGCATCCGGCTTCGGATCGAGAATGCGGGTACGCTCGAAGGGCGAAATGCTATCGGCGCTCCAGCGGATAATCGCTTCCGGCCCATCAAGGAACTGCCGGCCGATACCGAAGGTCAGTCCCTTGCGGCGGAGTTTGAAGGTCGGCCAGAAGGGTTTGGCCTGCATCATGCCATAAGGAGTGATCTGCAGCTGGCCCTGTCCGCTGAGACCGACCGTGTAGCCGCCGTCCAGCCGACGGCGCAGGGTAACGTCCTGCATGGAAACGCCACCCTCGGTCACGGCCGGAGCCGCCATCGTATAGAAGGAGGTCGATTTCACCGAGGCCTGCAGAAATTTGAAGCCGTGATGACGCAGGAACATGCCGCTCCAGGCGCCACCGGCAACCACGACGGCCGAGCAGCGGATCAACCCCTGTTCGGTGACGACGCCCGAGACGCGGCCGGCGGCGGTTTCAAAGGCGCGAGCGGCACAATTTTCGACGATTACGGCGCCGGCGCGTTGCGCGGCGCGGGCAATGGCCGGAACAGCAAGCTGCGGCTCGGCGCGGCCATCGGTCGGGGAATGAACGCCGCCGCGCCATGTGCGGCTGTTGCCCGGTAGCCGGGCGGAAACCTCCGCACCCGAGAGCATGCGGGTATCGACGCCGAAGCCGCGGGCTATCTTGCCCCACTTCTCCCAGGTGGCGATATCCGCGTCGTTGTTGGAGGCATAGACGAGGCCACTGCGCACGAATCCGGTTTCCTCGCCGGTCTCCGCATTCAGCGTTTCCCATATACGGATGGCAAGCTGGGCGAGCGGCAGTTCGCGCGGGTCGCGGTTCTGCTGGCGGCACCAGCCCCAGTTCCGGCTCGACTGTTCGGCCGAGACGCGTCCCTTCTCGATAACGACGACGGAGGTTCCGCGCCGGGCCAGATGCCAGGCGGTCGCGATGCCCGCCATGCCGCCGCCGAGGACGACGACATCGGCCTGGGGCGGGATCCTTGCGGCGCTGTCGATGGAAGGAATGGGAGGCGTCATGCTCGAACTCTTCATTCGTGGCTGCGGGCGTTCAAAAGGCCCCCGGCGGTTGTTTCTGCCCCTGAAGCTTAAGGGCGGGCCGGCGGATTGCATGCCGAAAGCGGGCTTGTTTTGGTGGATTGTTGTGTATGCTCAGCGCTCTCAAGCAATTTGTGTCGATGCCGCCGGCGTATTCTTCGGGAAACTCAGTGAAATGCCGAATTCACGGGGTCGCGCGGCGCGGTACCGGAATGAACGGCATGGGAAAGGGAGATGGCGAATGGAACCCTCGGCGTCCGAGTCTCTGTTGGTCGATACATTTCAGGCGCGGATGGTCGACATCCACGACGCCAGTCTGGAGCAGTTGCACGCCCTTTCCATCGCGGTCGGCTGGCCGCACCGGGCGGACGACTGGCAGTTCCTGCGGGAAATGGGCCAAGGTTTCGTGGCGCTGGACGAGATCGACCGTATCCTCGGCTCGGCCATGTGGTTTTCCCATGGCGACAGCTTCGCCACGGTCGGCATGGTCATCTCTTCCCCGCGGCTGCAGACCAACGGTACCGGCAACTGGCTGATGCAGCGGATACTTGCCGAGTGCAAGGAGCGCGGCCTTCGCCTCAATGCCACGCGTGCGGCGCGCCGTCTTTACCAGTCGCTCAACTTTGCTCCGGAAAAGACCGTCTATCAGTGCCAGGGCGAAGCAAGGCGCCCGGCAACTGCAGTACCACTTCCCGAGGGCACGACGATTTCAACTCTGGGTCCCGAACATCTGGACCGGGCGATCCAACTCGACGCCCGCGCCTTCGGAGCCGAGCGGCGGGTTCTGATGGAAAAGCTATTCGAGCAATCCGTCGGCTACGGTCTCTTTCGCGAAGGCCGACTGGAAGCCTTCGCCCTGTGTCGCCATTTCGGCCGTGGCCATGTCGTCGGCCCTGTTGTCGCCGGCAACGACGAGGATGCAATCGCCGTGGTCCAGCCGCATGTGCTCGACCATGAAGGTGAGTTCCTGAGGCTCGACACCCATCGCGACAGCGGCGCTTTCGCCACCTTCCTCTCCCATGCTGGCCTGCCGGTATTTGACACGGTCCTGACCATGTCGCTCTCCCATGGCGACGCGGCCCCTCAGGCGGTGACCTCCGAGGGACCCTCGACCTATGGCCTTGTCAGCCAGGCGCTAGGCTGAACCCGGGACGCCGGGCGCAGGGTTATTGGAATGATGGTCTTCGTACGAAGACTTTGCGCCGTACATAAGCCTGTCGGCGGCAATCATGATGCCGCGCGCTCATGGAACAATAGCGGTATTGAAGATTGCCGCGGCCGCCCATGAGACGGCCGCGGCCAGAATGCATTCAGCCGAGATTGACCCATACCGATTTCGTCTGGGTGTACTGGGTCAGGGCTTCCAGGCATTTGTCGCGCCCGTTGCCGGTCTGCTTGTAGCCGCCCCAGATCGAAGTCATGTCGCCATGGTCGAAGCAATTGACCCAGACGACGCCGGCTTCGATATCGCGGGCGAAGATGTGCGCCTTCGAGATATCACGTGTCCAGATCGAGGCGGCGAGGCCATAGATCGAGTCATTGGCGATTTCGATTGCGTCTTCGACGCCGTTGACGGGGATGATAGCCGCCACGGGGCCGAAGATCTCTTCCCGGGCGATCTGCATCGTGTTGTTGACGCCGGTGAACAGGGTCGGCTCGACATAGGCGCCGGCCGGAGCCGACGTGAAGGTGCCGCCGCCGAACCTGAGCGAGGCGCCTTCCTTGCGGCCGATGTCGATATAGTTCAGCACGCGCTTCTGGTGCGAGGAGGTGACAAGCGGGCCGATCGTCGTCGACGGATCGAGCGGATCGCCGAGCACGAAGTTTTCCTTCGTCCGGGCGGCAAAGCGCTCGACGAAGTCATCATGGATGCGTTTGTCGACCAGGATGCGGGAGCCGGCGTTGCAGACCTCGCCCTGGTTGCCGTAGATGCCGTTGACGGCATAGGTGACGGCGGTATCGAGATCGTCGTAGTCGCCGAGAATGATCTGCGGGGTCTTGCCGCCGCATTCGGTCGTCACGCGCTTCATGTTCGACTGGCCGGCATAGATCATCAGCAGCTTGCCGACTTCGGTCGAGCCGGTGAAGCCGATCTTGTCGACGTCGTTGTGCAGCGCCAGCGCCTTGCCCACTTCTTCGCCGAGGCCATGGACCACATTGAGGACGCCGGCGGGGCCGCCCGCTTCGATGAAAAGCTCGGCCAGCAGATTGGCTGAAAGCGGCGATTGCTCGGCCGGCTTCAGCACGACGGAATTGCCGGTCGCCAGCGCCGGACCAAGCTTCCAGGCCGCCATCATCAGCGGATAGTTCCACGGTACGATGATGCCGACGACGCCGAGCGGCTGGCGCAGGATATAGTGCAGGGCATTGGCGGCCGTGCTGGTGACGGCGCCTTCGATCTTGTCGATGGTTTCCGCAAAGAATTTCAGGCTGGTGACAGAGCCGGGAATGTCGATGTTCATCATGTCCATCACCGGCTTGCCCATGTCGAGGCTGTCCAGCACGGCGAATTCCTCGGCATTGGCTTCGATGAGGGCCGAGAACTTTTCGAGCACCGCCATGCGGGCGCGCGGATCCATGCGCGACCACGAGCCGGATTTGAACGCCTTGCGGGCGACCGCAACCGCACGGTTGATTTCGGCTTCGCCACCGCGGGCAACCTCGATGATGGTTTCGCCGGTCGCCGGATTGATGCTCGGGAAGGTGCGTCCATCGGCAGACGGTACGTAGGTTCCGTCGATGAAATGCTGCGTGCGGAACTTCAGTGCAGAAGCTTTGCCGCGCCAGAAGTCGTGGGTGTAGGTCGATGCATCCATGCTGTTTCTCCCTTTGGATGGACTATGATTGATCGCGTTCGCGCAGCAGCGTGACCGAGAGGATGATGAGGATGAAGGATGCGGCGACGATGACCGTGCCGATCGCGTTGATCTCCGGCGTAATGCCGCGCCGGAGCGTGGAATAGATGTAGATCGGCAGCGTCACTTCACGGCCCGTCAGGAAATAGGTGACGGGAATTTCGTCGAAGGACAGTGTGAAGCAGAGGAGGGCCGAGCCCATGACGGCGCTGCGGATCGCCGGCAGGGTCACCCGGCGGAAGGTCTCGACCGGCGTTGCACCGAGGTCGGCCGATGCCTCGAGCTGGCGGCGATTGATCTTGGCAAGCCGGGCCATCACCTGCGAGACGACGACGCCGAGGAGTGCCGTGGCATGACCGATGACCACGGCCGTCAGGCTTTGCGGAATGCCTATCTGTTTGTAGAAGTTGAGCATGGCGATGCCGGTAACGATGCCCGGCAGGCTGAGCGGCAAAAGGATGGCATTCTGGAACAGGCGTTTTCCGGGAAATTCATACCGGTCGAGTGCAAGCGCCGCGGTTACACCGATGGCAACGCTGAGAGCGGTTGCGAAGACGGCGACGACAAGGCTGTTCCACAATGCCCGCAGTATCTGGGCGTTTGCCAGGAAGGCCTCGTACCAGTGCAGGGTGAAGCCCGCGAGCGGGAAGGACGTCACCTTGCTGTCGTTGAAAGAGAAAATCACCAGGATGACGATCGGCAGGTAGAGAAAGGCGAGCACGCCGAGGCTGACGCCGACCATGCCTTTTTGCCACCATCTCAGAGAATGCATAGTTTTCTCCTCACGTCAGGTCGATATGGCCGGCCCGGTCGAGCCGCGTCGAAATTTGCAGAAGCACCAGCACCAGGATCAGGACGAGCGTCGCGAGGGCGGAGCCGAGCGGCCAGTTGAGGGCCGCGCCGAACTGCGTCTGCAGGAGGTTAGCGACCATGGTGCCATCCGGTCCGCCGACGAGAACCGGGGCGACGAAATCACCGAAGGAAAGGCAGAAGGTCATGGTCGCGCCGGCGATCACTCCACCCAGCGACAGGGGGAATATCACCTTCCAGAAAGTCATGAAGGGGCCGACGCCGAGATCCTCCGAGGCCTCGATCAGCCGGTGTGGAATATTGTCCAGCACCGTGAAAAGCGGCATCACCATGAACGGCACGAAGATGTAGACCAGAGTGATGACCATGGCGGTCTGGTTGTAGAGAAAGATATCGAGCGGGGCATCGACGATGCCGGTCGAGACCAGAAGCGAGTTGAGGGCGCCATCCGTGCCGAGGATGATCTTCCAGGTGTAGGCACGCAGCAGATAGGACACCCAGAGCGGCACGACCACCAGCATGTAGAGGGCGTTGCGCAGGGTCGCCGAGCGGGCGGTGAAAACAAGGAAGTAAGCCAGCGGATAACCGAGCAGCAGGGCGCAGACGGTAACGATCAGCGCTATTTTCAGCGTACGCAGGATGACGGTCGTATACTGCGGATCGGAAAAGATCTGGGCGTAATTGCCAAGCTGGAAGTCGGGATAGAAAAGCGGGAACTGGCGTGTCCAGAAGCTGACCGAGATCATGATGCCATAGGGCACGATCAGGAGCAGCAGGACCCAGGCCAGCGGTAGCGAGAAGAGAGCGGCGAAGCCCGGAAATGTCCGACGCGTGATCATCATCATCAGGTAGTTGCTCCCTCAAAGACCATCACATCTGCCGGATCGACATAGAAGACTACCTTTTTGCCGGGAGAGAGGTCCGCTGGCACTTCCATGCGCGACAGTTCCGCAAAAAGCGGCTTGCGGAGCCCTTCCATTCCCAGTTCGACGCGCAGCCGGTCGCCATGGAACAGGCTTTCCAGAACGGTGCATTCGAGGACATTGAGGCCTTCGCCGGGTCTGGTCTGCAGCCGCTCGGGACGGATGCCGATCGTCGCCTTCCCGGCGCGGGCTGAACCGTCACGGTTAGCGCGAAGCATTGCGCCATTTGCGAGACGGAAGGTGGTCACGCCATTTTCCCGGCCGGCGATCTCGGCATTGATCAGGTTCGTGGCCCCGATGAAATCGGCGACGTAGGGGTTTGCGGGGTTGTCATAGAGTTCGGTGGGAGAGCCGATCTGGGCGATGCGCCCCTGGTTCATCACCACGATCCGGTCAGAGAGTGCCAGCGCTTCGGTCTGGTCGTGGGTGACCATTACGAAGGTGATGCCGAGTTCCCGATGCAGGCGTTTCAGCTCCACCTGCATGCCCTCGCGCAGCTTGACGTCAAGGGCCGATAGCGGTTCGTCCAGCAGGAGAACCCGAGGTCGCCGGACGATCGCACGGGCCATGGCGACGCGCTGGCGCTGGCCGCCGGAAAGCTCGCCCGGGCGACGACGCGCCATGCCCTCCAGTCCGACCATGGCAAGTGCATCGGCCACACGCTTGTCGCGTTCGGATTTCGGCACGTTGTTCGATTTCACGCTGAGCCCGTAGCCGATGTTCTCGGTGACGTTCATATGGGGAAAGAGCGCGTAGTCCTGAAAGACCGTGTTGACCGGCCGGCGATAGGGCGGGCTGCCGGTGACATCGGCGCCATCGATGGAGACACGGCCGGTGCTCGCCTGTTCGAAGCCTCCGATCAGCCTCAGCGTCGTCGTCTTGCCGCAGCCGGAAGGGCCGAGCAGCGTGACGAATTCACCTTCGGCGATATCGAGGTCGATGGCGTGCAGCGCCGTGAAAATTCCATAGGTTTTCGTGACGCCGGAGAGCGCCACTATGGGATTGGAAGTCATGCGTTCCCCGCGTATTTTGGCTTTTTGTCTTGTGGGAAATGCCCCCTCAGGATGCCGGGGCATTTCCGCTGGCAAGGATCAGGGGGCAGCCTTCACCGCGTTCCAGACTTCCAGATACTTGTCGAGGCGCTTCGGCTGCTGCCACATGACGAGGCTCTTCACGAACTCGACGTTGTCAACCTGCCGGTCCTTCTTCATCTGGTCGTCCATGCAACCAGCAACGGTTTTCGGATTGACCGGGAAGTAGCCGGTGGATTCGGCGATGCCGCACTGGCCGTCAGCCGATTCCATGAAGGACATGAACTTGTAGGCGCAGTCCTCGTTGGGGGTGTCCTTCACCAGCATCATCGAGTCCATCCAGCCTTCGGCCTTTTCCTTCGGCGTGAATTCGACGACCTCGAAACCCTTCTTCAGGTTGTTGACGTCCTTGCTGGTCAGGCCGGTCCAGGCGTTGGAGACGAAGACTTCCTGATTTGCCATCAGTTCCGTCAGTTCGCCGGCCGAGGCCCAGTATTTGCGCACCAGCGGCTTCTGTTCGATAAGCTTGGCCTTGACGGTTTCCAGCTCCTCGTCGGTCAGGTCGAAGACGTTGTTGTAGCCGAGATAGCGGGCGGTCCAGTAGATCGCCGACTTGTCGTCCCACATCGAGATCTTGCCCTTGTTGGCGGGATCGAAGAGGACTCCGATGGAATCGGGCGTGCCTGCGAACTTGTCCGGGCGATAGATCAGCGAGACTGAACCCCAGACCAGCGGAACGGCCCAGGTCGCGTCGTCAGCCACGACATCGCCGGACTTGGAGAATTCCGGATAGATGCTGTCGTGGCTCTCCACCTTGGCCGTATCGATCGGCTGGACGAAGCCGGCGAGCCGCATCATCGGCACGGTGTCGAGCGAGGGGGTAATGATGTCATAGACGCCGCCGCCGGCTGCGAGCTTGGCGGCGAAATCGTCGTTCGAGCCGACATAGGAGGCTGTCACCTTGCAGCCCGAAGCGGCTTCGAACTTCGAGATGAATTTTTCCGCCGTATATCCCTCCCAGGTCAGGATGTTCAGTTCGGCGGCAGAGGCTGCAAGCGCCTGCGACACAAGGCTGGCAGTCGTGATTGACAGGATGGTGAACTTGCTGAGTTTTCTCATTCTTATTCCCCTTTGTTGGTTTTGACGTTCATCGTTTCCGTTTCGTCTTCCTGACGAGGGTGGCGATATCGATCCCGAGCGCCTTTGCGGCGCTTCTCTTGCTTCCATTTTCTGCGATGGATTTTTCCAGAACCCAGGTTTCGAACTCCTGGACCAGATCCTTGAAGCGGGTTGCGGAAGCCTCTTCGGGTTCCTGCATGGCGGCGGCTGCATGGCGGGATGCCGGCGCCCGCAAATCCGGCGCGGGCATCGGTGCAACGAAGTGTTCCGCCCGCGCCACGTCGTCCGCGACTGCGGCCACCCGTTCCAGGATGTTGGCCATCTCCCGGACATTGCCGGGATAGGAATGTGCGCGCAGCTTGGCGAGAAATTCGGCGGACAGCCGGAGCTGGGGCTTTCGGCCAAGATTGAGGGTGCGAAGGTGATGTTCGATCAGGGCGTCGATCATGCCCGGCTGCTCTCTCAAGGGGGCAGGTCGAACGGCATGACGGCGATCCGATAATAGAGATCGCTGCGGAAAGCGCCGGCGGAGACCAGATCGAAAAGGTTCTCGTTCGTGGCGGCTATGATCCTGATGCGCGCCTGCCGTCGCTGCGCCGATCCCAGCCGGCTGAAGGTCTGGGTTTCAAGGAAAGCCACCAGCCGCGATTGGGCGGCGAGCGAGAGGTCGGTCACCTGATCGAGGAAGAGGATGCCGCCATCGGCCGCCTCGACATAACCGAGCTTGCCGCGGGTCGAGGTATCCATGGCCGATCCCGGTTCGATGCCGAACATCTCGGCGTCGAACTGCGTATCCGAAAGAAGCCCGCACCGGACATGCACGAAGGGAGCGGCGCCGGTCTCTCCGCCGTTTCCGATCAGCCGCGCGATTTCGCTCTTGCCGGTTCCGGTCTCGCCCGTCAGCAGCACGTTCGCACCGCGATCGAGCGCGGTTTCAGCTTGTCGGATAATCCTGTCGATTTCCGGTGTCCTGACGAAGCTTACTCTCGCGACGCTGCCCGCTTCTGCTTCGAAGCGGAAGTTGTCCGAGCCTTCGTTGCGGGAGTGGCGGCCGGCCTCACGCATGGTCAGAAGAGCGCCATAGGCTCCACCGTCGGCGGTTCGCAGGATGCTGAGGGTGGCGATAACGCTGCGCTGCGAGTTCAGGGTTCCCGAGACCTCGATACGTTTCAACTGCTGCAGGGCTGTCGACAGTTTCTGGATAACGGGGCCGGCGGTCTTGGCGTGTTTCGCCAATTCTGAACCCACCAGATCGCCGCGGGCAAGGTTCAAGAGGAGTTCGAGCTTGCTGTTGACCAGCTTGATGCGGCCGTCCGCTTCGATGAGGGCGGCCCCATCCGGCAGTGCTTCGAGAAACGTTCCGAATTGCGGGTCGTCGATGAAGCCCGGGCGAAGGCGGCGATGGGAAAGACTGGAGACGTCGTTGGCGTAGAACTTCATCACACGGCCTCCTCTGCGAGACGGCGGGTTCGCCGTTTCGTCTTTCGTCGGGCCGTGAGCACGTAGCGTCGGGTTTCGCCTTCCATCAATGCTGCGCGAAAGCGCCAGATATCACGGCTGTCATCGGCGGAGATCATGCCGAGATCCAGTTCGCTGTCGTCGTCAAGCGTCGCCTGTCTGAGCTTTTCGACCGCGTTCCGCGTTTCGATGAACCGCTGGATCGGGCGGCCGAGGATCTGTTCGGCGCTGCGCCCCCAAGCAGTTTCCGTGGCGGGATTGGCGGCCAGCACGATGCCGTCTTCCGACATCACCAGAATGGGATCGGGTGTTGCACTCAGAATATCGAGCATCGTATCGGCGCGATCGGAGAGCTGCTGCTCGCGCTGAATATAGGGGCCGATATCGCGTGTCGTGCCCCAGAGGCGGATCAATAGTCCGTCCTTGATCGCCGCGCGGAAATCGTTCTCCACGATCATCTCGCTGCCGTCATGGCGGCGGTCGACGGCGGTGGCATGGTCGAGCCGGTAATTGGACCGGACCAGATCGCGGATCATCTGGCGGTTGATATCGGTGTCGGGGAAATAGCGCGACACGGGCTGGGTGTTGAAGTCGAGGCCTTCCGGCACCCGGTAGAGCCTTGCCATCGCCTCGTTGCAGGCGCGCCAGCGGCTCTGGTTGGAGAATATCCGTCCGACGATCTCTTCCTCCGCAAGAGAGATGTCCACCGGCTCCAGAAAGTCGATGCACCAGCAGGCTTCGGTGGCGGCGCCGATCATCTGGGAGAGGATTTCGACGCGCTCGACCAGTTCCGGGCTGATGTCGAGGACGCTCGGGGACAGAACCTGCTTGATCACCGCAAGACCCCGTGATGCGTCGCGGACGGCGCTCGCCACCATCGGGATTTCGCTGTAGCGCGGCGAGTTCACCCAGACGGGGAAGCTTGCCTCGGCGGTCTGTTCACCCCGGGCGATGGCCCTCAGAAGCTGCGCGGAGGTACTGCTGTAGACGCGTTCGAGCGTCAGGTTGCCGGTCGCTTCGATGCCGAGCTCGCGAGCCTCGAAGTCGTTGATCGCGGAGATATGCCCGTCCCCATCGATCCAATCGATCATGAGGGTGTCGAACTCGGAAATGGACAGCGTCGATTTGGTCATTGTGTGGTCCTGCTGTTGAAGGATTGCCTCCTTCCGACAGCGACTGGCTGCGATAACGCAGCAATCCAGCCACAAGAGGAAATTGGCGCAATCCGGAAACCTGAAGCGCGGCTCAAAAAAGAGTCGAAGAAAGGAATAATATGCAAATACGCATCGTTTTGCTGCGGTATTGCGTATTTCTTGATGATCGCGGAGGCGATATTTCGCATTTTCGGTTGGGAGCTCGCGGAACACGGAGGTGGTCTCCGGTTCGTTATCAAGAGCTTCGCCGTTGACGCAGATTGCTGCAGAAGTCTGTCTGACTTGATTTCCGGCTCTCTTGGAGGCTGAGAATGGGGAGCGGCCGCTTTCGAAATGCGGGGCGACGACCCTATGAACCTGGCTTCTGGTGCCGGTTGCTCGCTTTCTGGCCCTGGTATTCAGTAGCAATCAGCCGACGTGAAAGGGCCGGCTGATCCGGGTTTGTTGTGGTCTCTCGATCTCGGTGCCCAAGGCACGATTCCGTCTAGCAGAGAGGTCGCCCGGATTGACGCAATTACACGCCTTCGTCGATCATGGTGTAGATCTTCCGGGTTTGCTCGTGAATGGTCCACTCGCCCCGCCAGCCGATCGGCAGCACGAACATTTCTCCAGCGCCGATCTTTTGCTCGGTGCCGTCGCCATTATGCAGGGTCACACTGCCGGACAGCAGATGGCAGATTTCGGAGTTCTTGCTGCGATCGGCGGTGAAGCGGCCGGGCGTGCATTCCCAGATGCCGGTTTCCAGCTTGCCGTTCGGGCTGGTCCAGAGCACGACGGCAGCCTCCTGCTGGTCTCCCTCGATCGAGGTGGGTTTCGGCTCAAAGGCCCCGATGTCGAGACTGAGAAGGTCGCCGAAATTCTCGAAACTGATCATGAAATTATCCTTTGCAAGGCTCAGTGGCCGGTAATGCTGTCGGCGATGGCCGCGAGCTTGGAGGTGTGTGGCAGGCCGGCGAACTCGCGTTTGTCGGCCATGCTGTAGAGTTGGTACATGGAATGTACGCCAAGCCAGCGAAATGGCTCCGGCTCCCATTCGCGTACGGTCCGGTTGACCCAGGGAAGGCCGGTCAGCTCGGTGTCGCGGTTCAGGATCAGGTCGGAAAGTGTGCGACCGGCAAGGTTGGAGCTGGAGACGCCGAGACCGACATAGCCGCCCGCCCAGCCGATACCGGTGGAGCGATCGAAGCCAGCCGTCGTGCACCAGTCGCGCGGCACGCCGAGCACGCCGCACCAGGCATGGTCGATCTTCAGCGATTTGGTCTGGGGCAGGAGGCGGGTCAGGATGCCGTAAAGCTGGTCGATGGTCGCCTGCTGCGTCTGGCCGTTGACATCCGTCTTCGAGCCGTAACGGTAGGGCACGCCGCGTCCACCCATGGTGATGCGGCCTTCCCGGGTGCGCTGGGCGTAGCAATAGGCATGCGCCGCGTCTCCGAGCAGTTCATGTCCCTCCCAGCCGATTTCGCGCCAGAGATCTTCCGGCACGGGTTCCGTGACGATCTGTGCGCTGTTCAGCGCCAGCCATGTACGCTCGAAACCGGGCAGGCCCGCGGAAAAGCCTTCCGTCGCACGGATGATGACGGGGGCACGCACCGTACCACGGTCGGTCTCGACGCGGCCCTTTTCGAAGCGGGTGACGGTCGTGCCTTCATAGATTGAGGCTCCCAGTTCCTCGACGACGCGGGCAAGACCGCGCACCAGCTTGGCCGGTTGTACCCGTGCCATTCCGCGGTAGGAAACAGCACCTTGAACATTGGCGAGGCGAATACGCGCAGCAGCCTGTTCTGCGGACAGGAACTGTATGCGCTCCGGCGATACCTGCCAGTCGAGGGCATATTGGTACTCTTCGCGTATCCGCTCCATCTGGGCCGCATTGGTGGCGGCGATGAGATTGTCGACGCGGATGAGATCGGCGTCGATGCCCTCTGCCTTGGTAACACGCTCGACTTCATCGACCGTACCAGCCATGGCGTTCTGCATATCGACGACAGCGCCGCGACCGGAGGTCTTTTCGTATTTTTCCCGCGACCAGCTGAAGCCGCCGGAAAGCCAGCCGCCATTGCGCCCGGAGGCGCCGAAGCCTGCGAATTCCCGTTCGACGATGACGACGTCGAGCGACGGATTGGTCTTCTTCAGGTAATAGGCGGTCCACAAGCCGGTATAGCCCGCCCCGATGATGCACACGTCAGCCTCCCGATCGCCAGGCAGGGGAGGGCGCTTTTCCGGAATGCCGCCGATATCGGCATACCAGAAGGAGATGTTACCGTTGGTCTTGATATCCATGGGGATGCTTTCTGGTTCAGGTCAGCGTCACGTCGGCGCTGGCATCATCGGGCAGGAGAATGAGATCGGTGGGCAGGAAGGCGATGTCGACGGCATCGCCGATGGAAAAATCGGCCGCGCCGAGGGGGCAGCGAACGACAGCGATCGTCCCGTCTGCGAGCCGCACCTCGTACTTCGAGCCGGAACCCAGGTAAATAGCTTCGACGACACTGCCGGAAAGGCGGTTTTCGGTACCGCTGATTTCCATACCGGGTCGTTTCAGCGCTACGCGTTCCGGCCGAACAAGCATGACCGGGCGGACATCACCGGCAATCCGGCCATGGGCAACAATCCTTTGATCGCCGATGGCCATCACCGTATTGCCGTCCGAAATCTCGGCCTTTCCACGCAGAACGGTGGATTCCCCGATGAACCGGCCGACGAAGAGCGTCGCAGGGCTGTCGTAGAGTTCACGGCCCGTGCCGATCTGCTCGATACGTCCGCCATTGAACACGGCGATGCGGTCGGAAAGCACCAGCGCTTCTTCCTGGTCGTGGGTAACGTAGACGAATGTGGTGCCGAGTTCACGGTGAATGCGCTTGATCTCGAGTTGCAGCCATTCGCGAAGCTTCTTGTCGAGTGCGCCGAGTGGCTCATCCATCAGGAGCAAAGGCGGATCGAAGACCAGTGCCCGAGCCAGCGCCACGCGCTGCTGCTGGCCGCCGGAAAGCTCGTTGGGATAGCGATGAGCGAAATCCGCCATCTTCACCATGTCGAGAGCCCGTTTTACACGGGCGTCGCGGTCCTTACCCTTGATCCCGCGAAGCGTCAGCGGATAGGCCACGTTCTTGCCGACCGTCATGTGCGGGAAGAGCGCATAGTGCTGGAAGACGACGCCGATATTCCGTTTGTGAGAGGGGAGGCCGGTGACGCTCTTGCCGCCAATATCCAGAGCGCCGGAACTGATGTCCGTAAACCCGGCGATGAGGTTCAGCGTCGTCGTCTTGCCGGAGCCGGAGGGACCAAGCAGTGTCATGAACTCGCCGGGACGAATGTGAAGGTCGATGTCGTTCAAGGCGGTAAACGCGCCGTAGCGTTTCGTCGCCTTGCGGATTTCGATCGCGGCGCCGGCGGATTGTTGGGGTGCTGTCATGGTCAGGTCCTTCCGCGGTGCATGCCGAACAGCAGGCCGGCGATGATGATGAGCGACGTTGCGAAAAACAGCAGCGTGCCAACGGCCGCGACGGTCGGGTCGGCATCGCGGGTGATAGAGGTGTAAATCTGCACCGGCAGGGTTTTGAGATACGGGCTGGTGATGAAGAGTGCCACGATGATCTCGTCGAACGAGGTGATGAAGGCAAAGAGCGCGCCCGAAAGGATGCCCGGCAGGATCAGCGGTAGCGTCACCGTGCGGAACACCGTCAGCCGCCCGGCTCCGAGGCTGGCGGCGGCGGTTTCAAGTCGCCGATCGAAGACTTCGAGGCTGGCCTGCACCGCGATCAGCACAAAGGGAATGGCAAGCATGGTATGCGCCAGCACGAAGCCGGTGACGGTGCCAACGAGATGGGCGTCGAGATAGACCGCATAGATGCCGATTGCCAGGACGACACCGGGTACGACCATCGGCGTGATCAGGAGCGCACGCAACAATCCGCCGACGTGGGCGGCGGCTCTCGTGATGCCGAAAGCGGCGAGCGTGCCGATCACGGTTGCCACTACCGCGACGATGAGTGCGATAACAAGCGAATTTGAAAAACTCGTCGTCCAGTCGGGATTGCGGAAGAAGTTTTCATACCACTGCCAGGAGAAACCGACCGGGGGAAAGGCGAGCGACTTGTTGCCGTTGAACGACATCGGGATCACGACCAGCGTCGGCGCAAGCAGCAGGACGGCGACGAGCAGGCAGAAAAGGCCGAGGAGGACGCGGGAAAAGGACGGCATCCGGTTACGCCTCCCTGCGCGAGGAGGTGTGCTTCTGGCGCATCAGCGGCGCGGCGATGGCGAGAAGCACGAAGGTCGCGATCAGAAGAACCACGCCCATGGCGCCGCCGCGGCCCCAGTTGAGAAGGCTCAGCACCTGGTTCTGCACAAGCGTGGAAAGCATGGTGCTGCGCGGTCCGCCAAGCAGGGCCGGGGTGATATAAAAGCCGAGCGACAGAATGAAGACGATGATGGCGCCCGCATAGACGCCGGGAAGCGACAGCGGTACATAGATCTGCAGGAATGCTCTCCATGGTTTTGCGCCAAGACTGCGGGCGGCCTGCAGGAGGCGCGTGTCTATGCCTTTCATCACCGAATAGATCGGCAGGATCATGAAGGGGAGCAGCACCTGCGTCATGCCGATGATGACGCCGGGCAGGGTGCGGATCAGCTTGACCGGCGAAAGACCGAGGCTGCGCAGGAAGGAATTGATGACACCGGAATCCTGCAGCAGGATGACCCAGGCGAGCGTGCGCACCACTCCGCTCAGCCAGAAGGGCACGAGCACGCAGAGAATAAGCAAAAGACGAATGTTCTTGCCGACGATGGTCATGGCGTAGGCATAGGGGTAGGCGCAGATGAGGGAGACAAGCGTTACCCAGGCCGCGACGACAAAGGTTCGTTGCAGTACCGTGCGGTTTACCGTGGACTGGAAGAACCAGACGTAATTGTCGATACCCGGCGCAGGGTCGACGAAAGAGCGCCAGACAACGATGCTCAAGGGGTAGGCGAGGGCGACAACGAGCACCAGCACGGCCGGCGCCGCAAGCCAGATCGCGCCGCGTGGCCGGAAACGTGAAAGCAGGGGAGGCTGGTCGGGGCCGGTGGCAAGGCCGGTCCGCAAGCCTTCATCGGGCATGGCGGTCATGGACATCTCCCGTGTTGGAGACAGGCCCGACTGGTGCCGGGCCTGCGGTCAATCAGCGGCTCAGTTGCCCGAAAGAAGCGCGGTCCACTTCTCGGCGGCGAGGTCGAAATTCTTCACCCAGAACGGAATGTTCTGCTGGTAGCCCTGTGCGATACGCTCGGGGGTGCTGGTGAGGAAGGCGGCCGTCGCATCGTCGACCTTCGGCTTGGCGTCCATGTTGATCGGCGTGTAAGAGGTCTTCTCGGTGAGGATCGCCTGGGAGTTCGCGCCGAGATAGGCGTTGAGCAGCGCATAGGCCGCATCCGTGTCCTTGACGCCGACCGGAATGGTCATCTGGTCCATCACGACGAGCCAATCCTGCCAGACGGGGGTGTATTTCGCGCCGTTCTTCACGGCGGTCATGGCGCGGCCGGTCCACATCATCACCATGTCGGCTTCGCCGGATTCCGCGAGCTGCTGGGATTCCGCACCGGTCTTCCAGTAGATCGTGTCGGGGCCGAGATCGCGCAGCTTCTGGATGCCCTTTTCGATGTCTTCGGGCGTCATCGCCTTCGGATCACCGCCGGTCGCCTTGAAAGCCTGTTCGATCAGGCCGCCGGTGGGGTCGCCGGAGCCGTCGATGGCGCGAATGCCCGGAAACTTTTCCGTATCGAAGAAGTCGGCCCAGCTCTTCGGCGGGTTATCCTTGTAGGTCTCGTTCTTGTACATGAGAACGACGCCATAGTTCATTGCCGGAACCGAGCATTCGCCAACCTGGCCAGGCGGGATCTTGGAGACGTCGAGCTTGGAAAGGTCGAGTTTCTGGAACAGTGTGCCGCAATGGACATAAGGCGGCAGATCGGCGGTATCGACCACATCCCAGGTGACGTTGCCGGCATCGACCTGCGCCTTCAGCTTGGCGATTTCGGTCGGGCCGTCGTTGAGCAGCGTCACGCCCGATTTATCGACGAATTCCTTGAGGGCGGCGACCTGACCGTCCTGATAAATGCCGCCATAGGAGACGAAGGTCAGCGTCTTGCCCTTGAGCGAGCCTTCCTTCACCTCGCCGGCAACCGGCTTTTCCTGTGCGAATACCGGCAAAGCCAGGGCGCACGTCATCGTTAGGGCCAGAGCCCTCGCAAATTTCTTCATCGTTGTTACTCCCAGTAACGCTCGTTTCCGTTGTTCCCGCCGCGGCTACGAGCCGGACCGTGGCAGGTATTTGTCTAGGTCGTCCGCGACGCTGGTAGGCGGCGCGATCATCCAGATGACTTCAGCCAGTTCCCGGCCGATATTTACGGTCTTGTGTGGAACCGACGTCGGATATTCGATGCTGTCGCCTGCAGACAGCACATGGCGCTCCTCGCCAAGGGTGAGTTCCACCTCACCGCGGATGACGAAGAAGAGTTCGTGCGAATCCCCGTGGCTATAGGGCTTGTCGCCCGTGGAACCACCTGGATCGAATTCTCCGATATAGACTTCCATGTCGCGGATTGGTCGCCGCGATAAAAGCATCTTGCGATAACCCTCGGCCGGCGGAAGGGCCGGTCGTTCATGCTTGCGTAGAACTTGGCCAACTGCCGGCCCGGCCTCTTCGAACAGGTCCGTGAGGCTGATCCCCAGTGCGCCGGCAATACGTATCAGCGTGCTGGTATTGACGCCGCTCAAGCCGCGCTCGAGCTGGCTCAGAAAACTTGCGGTCGTTCCCGTGGCATCTCCCAGTGCTCTGAGGGACATGCGGCGGGCCGTGCGAAAGGCCTTGACCTTCTCGCCGATGAGAGCCTGATTTCGTGTCTCGACTGTGATGTCGTCCATGGCGTCACCTCTCACTTAACACCATATTAAGTGAAATCCGGCTTGGCAATCGGAATCCGCCGTAATGGCTCATTTTTCGAGGCGGTGGGTGTGAGCCTGACGTGGCCTGCAATCCCTGGACGCAAACTGTGGAAATGCGAGAGGGTTCGGTGTCAGGGAGATCGCATGAAAACGGATAGCCCCACCCTGATTAGCTGGATGATAACCGAATCCGGGGTGGCGACATGGTGCGTCATC